>JACOVV010000081.1 GCA_016177145.1 Candidatus Omnitrophota bacterium
ACCGGGTATTAAGTCAGGCGACGCTGGCTGATTTCATCAACGAGGAAGCGGTAGTGGTTTCTGCTCTTCAGCAGCGGAAGTTGAATGGAGCGGAAGATAGAAAATGGAGAGGACAAAATGGGCATAACTGACTTAAATCATAAAAAAGGACTGTTCATTGATAATCTTCATGTGAGCGTCGAAGGCAAGCCGATTATCAATGGGGTCACGCTTGAAATTCTGCCGGGGCAGATTCACGCCATTATGGGGCCGAATGGTTCCGGCAAGAGCACGCTGGCCTACTCCGTGATGGGGCATCCAAAGTATCAGGTGACTCAAGGATCGCTCCGTTTTGAAGGGAGCGATGTTAAAGAGTGGACACCGGACGAGCGCGCCAGAAAGGGATTGTTTCTCGCGTTTCAGTATCCCACCACGGTGCCGGGGGTCAGCGTTGGGAATTTCTTGCGGGCGTCTCTTAGGGCGATCCGCGGCAGCGATGTTCCCATCCGGGAATTCCGCCAGCAATTAAAGGAAAGGATGGGGCAGTTAAAAGTCAGCGATTCTTTCGTGGGAAGATACTTAAACGACGGATTTTCAGGAGGCGAGAAAAAACGGATCGAAATCCTGCAGATGGCGCTATTGACTCCTAAAATAGCCATCCTGGATGAAACGGACTCCGGACTCGATATTGACGCTTTGAAAGTTGTCTCGGAAGGGGTGAACCGGCTGATGGGGCCCGGCATTGGGATTTTACTAATCACGCATTACCACCGGATTCTTAAATACATCCGTCCCCATTTCGTGCATGTTTTGATGCAGGGGAGAATCGTAAAATCAGGCCAGGAAGAGCTTGCTCAGCAGCTTGAGGCGAAAGGGTACGATTGGATCGTAAAAGACAGCGGACAGCGTTCAGCGGACAGCGTTCAGGAAAGCAAGAACAATTATTAGTTTCTTTTTTCTGCACGCTGTACGCTGACCGCTATACGCTGAAACGTGGAGGATTCTTCAAATGTCAGATATCAAAAAGAAATCCGATCCCGGGCTAAAAGGCCCCGAGGCCTATCAGTTTGGTTTTCACGACGACGACAAAGCGGTTTTCAAGATGCCAAAGGGATTAAACCGCGAAGTCGTCGGAAAAATCTCTGAGATGAAGGGAGAGCCGGATTGGATGAGAGAATTCCGTCTCCGAGCGCTGGAGATTTTTTACAAAAAGCCGATGCCCAAGTGGGGGGGAAGACTCAGCGACATAGATTTCGACAATATCTACTACTATGTCAGAGCGTCTGAAGGGCAGGGGAAGACTTGGGAGGAGGTTCCTGAATATATCAAGAAGACGTTTGACCGGCTCGGAATCCCCGAAGCGGAGAGAAAATTCTTGGCCGGTGTCGGCGCCCAGTATGATTCAGAAGTGGTTTATCATAACATCCGTGAAGATTTGGAGAAAAAAGGGGTTATCTTTAAAGACCCTGATTCCGCGTTAAGAGAGCATCCTGAGATTTTCAAACAGTACTTTGGCACGGTGATTCCGCCGATGGACAACAAATTCGCGGCGCTCAATTCGGCTGTCTGGTCGGGCGGAAGTTTTATTTACGTCCCGGAGGGAGTTCATGTGGATATTCCTCTCCAAGCGTATTTTAGAATCAACTCCAACAACATGGGGCAATTTGAGCGGACGTTGATTATCGCCGAAAAAGGAAGCTCCGTGCATTATGTCGAAGGCTGCACAGCGCCTACGTATTCCAGCGATTCGCTCCACAGCGCCGTCGTCGAGATTATCGTCAAAGAGGGAGCCAAGGTTCAGTACACGACCATCCAGAATTGGTCTTCCAACGTCTACAATCTCGTGACCAAGCGGATGGCGGTCTATAAGGACGCGGTCGGATACTGGCTCGACGCCAACATCGGGTCCAAGCTGACAATGAAGTATCCAAGTTGTTATCTGATGGAGCCGGGGGCGCGGGGGGAAATTTTGTCGGTGGCGATTGCCGGTAAGGGGCAGCACCAGGACGCGGGGGGAAAATTATCCACGGAGCCCCGAATACTTCCAGCGTGATCAACTCCAAGTCCATCAGCAAGGATGGAGGGCGGACCAGTTACCGCGGGTTGATTAAGGTTTATCCCGGCTGTGAAGGGGTCAAATCCACTGTTCGCTGTGACGCCCTGCTGATGGATGAGGATTCCCGTTCGGATACATATCCTTCAATGGAAATTGACGAGGAGAATGTCCAGATCGGTCACGAGGCGACGGTCAGCAAGGTGAGCGATGACCAAATTTTCTATCTGATGAGCCGCGGGATCCC
>JACOVV010000082.1 GCA_016177145.1 Candidatus Omnitrophota bacterium
GCACGAGGGAGGCATTAAGCCCCAGAAGGCTGGTATATTGCCAGATTCGGACCCGGGAGATGCCGACTTTGCGGGCAAGGTCGCTTTCGTTCTTGGCTTGGCCTGATTCGATCATACGGGCGTATTCCTTGGCTCGGAAGATAGGGTTCCGGTAGGTCTTGGGCGGTTTGGGGCGGATCCTGCGGGCTTGGTCGGGCGTCTGGCCTTCGCGGACGATGGAAATGATGCGATGATTCCACTTTCCCTGTTCGGTCACAAGCGCGGTGAAGTGCCATAACAGGCCTGAATCTGAATACCGTCCGGGGAGCATCAGATACTTATGGAGAAACTGAGAGAAGAAGGCGTTGACTTCTCTGATCGTTTTGACGCAACGAATAAAGCCTTTGAATTGGTCCGTAATGACAAATCTCTCGCATAGCAAGTAAACCGTTATCAATATCAACCATCTCGGGGAGCGAAATTTCCGCGAAGCGCCCGCTCTTATTTTTTGCCGCGGCAAACGGGAAATCGGAATCCCCTCAGAAAATGGGGGATTGGGACCTGAATACCTTCTTTGCCAGTTTCTCCACATGCGCGGTAGTAATCATTGAGAGAAAAATAGCGACGCTGAAAATATAAATCCCGCTCCTGGGTTCTACCGAAGCGATCGGTCCCGCCTTGACGATGATGATCGTCAGGGCCGCGATCAGCACGTCGAGCATGGACCATTTCCCCAGCAAAGCCAGCCGGTGGAGAAATTTGATCCGTTGTTCATCGGAGAGTTTCTTGCCCCACAGGGCGGCCAAAACCCCCAGTTTGGTGATGGGGAAAATCACGGAGAAGAGAAAAATAATTCCCGCCAAGAAATATTCCCCTTCCTCAATCAGGTTGCGGATCCCGGTAAGGATCGAGTAGCTGCTTTTCCAAAAGACCATCTGTGTGACTTTAAACAGGGGGAGGCAGAGCCCGCAGGCGAACAGAGTGAAAGTGACGAGGATCATGACCGGAACCGAATAATTCCTCGGGTAGAACTCGCTTAAAGATCTTTTGACGGGACTGGAGGCCACATCCTTTAGTGTACACGTTCTCTATTGTCTTGTAAATTATGCTTGGCAGCGATGGGCTAATTTGATATAATGCCCTGGCTTGTAAAAAAGCAATAAAAAGGAGGAATTACATGGGATTTCAGCGAAGTGATGATCGGTTTGGCGGACGGCCGCGGGAAATGTTCAAGGCCATCTGCGCAGAGTGTAAGCAGGAATGTGAAGTTCCCTTCAGACCCAGCGGGGATCGTCCCGTCTACTGCAAAGAGTGTTTCTCAAAGCGTAAGGATAGCCGCGGCTAATTTCCAGCAGATCCTTTTAGTATAGGGAATATACTCTAAACGACTGACAGCAAAGAGTCCTCCGAAGAGCTTTTGTGTAAATTCGGAGGACTCTATTCATGCAGTGCTTTCTAATGCCAAAGGGGTTCTTTAGAGGATTCCGGACGAAATCCAGCCGCCTGAAGCATTCCCCTCATCCGGTCTTCATAGCGATGAGCGGTGATCGTTAGCCGATAGCCCTCCTCTGCGATGGCGCGGCGTTCTTCTTCATGCCGGAGATAATAATCGATTTTCTGGAACATTTCCGATAGGCTGCCGAACCGCGCGTAATGGACCCCTTCGCGATACCCCAGACGTGAAATGTTTTCATCGGAAGTTAAATACATCAGCAAAAACGCGCCGCAGGACATGATTTCGTAAGAACGCATCATATCCTGCTGGCTGGTGTAGCTGAAACCAATTTTGGACCGGCTGTAAATTTCACTCATTTTCAGGTAAGGGGCAAGCCCGATGTAACTGGCGGGATAACGTTCCCTCAATTCCTGGAGGATAAACTTGCGGGGGACGCCTCCGTCTGTCCCGACAAAACCGATATCATAATCCCGGTCCAGATTGAGGCGTTTGTGAATCTGGAGATCGCACCCCTGGCTCATCCAGATGGCTTTGATCCCGTGCCGGGCAAACTGGCGGACTCCCTGCATGAGCGGGCAAAAGACGAAATCATAGCCCCTGGCTTCCCGCAGCAGTTTTCGGAAAGTGGACGGGATATGGGTGTCATTGGCCCATAGCGCTTTTGGCTTCAGAGAGGCGGGAACGGCGATATCGAAGTGGCTGTCATCCACTCGAAAATAAAGGTCGTATTTTTTATCGAGGAGCGCCAGGTCACGCGGCCAGAAATGATCATACTCGGCTCCCAGAGATGACAGGGCGCGCTCGAAATAAATTCCCGTGGTGTCTTCCCTGATTTTGTTGAAGATAATGGCGATTTTCATGGCCTTGGCTTTTTACGGCGCGTCCTTAAAGCAGGACTTTTTTCTCTTTCAGAAAACCGACGATTTTTCTAGCGTTTTTAACCGGATTTTCTTTCTCGCTCAAATCCAAAGCAACGATGGGACCATGGAAGTTGTTTTTACCCACGTTGGCAATAACAATGGAATCCCGCTCGGTGACTTCCTGCAGTTCGCGCAGTTCCTCATCGGTGAGGTTGCTGGCGGTCGCGACAACAATGATCCCCGCGTCCAAAAACAGGTGGGCGATCTCACCGAGATGATGGATATGTTCCCTTCGGGAAGCGCGGTGGCTTTCCACGTGAGCGTCAAGACCGCGCAGGAGGTTCCCCATGGGAAGGAAATAGGTTTTGATTCCCGTTTCAAAGAGAATTTTCTCCAGTTCCTTGGCGATGGTTTTCTTGTCCATGCCGACGCTGCCGGTCAATAGAATCAATTTGGATTGATGGCCGTACCGCAGGGCGCGCTGCTCCGGGTCGATGACGCTGAAATCCCACATTTGATCCCGGATGGAGATTTGTTCGCGGACCGGCGACTGCTCGTCCTTAACGACCTCGGCGATGATCCCGCCTCCGGAGATGTCGTATTCATCGACGATGACGAACCGGCTGGTTGTTTCCAGCTCGCTCGACAAATCAAACGCCACCGGGCGGGAGCTCTCCAGCACGACTTCGGCGACGTCGTTTCGCTCAACGATTTTCTTGTTTAATTTCGTTAAAGCGGAAGCGTCCAGCACTCGTTTGATCTCCTTCAAACGGACAGGGACGGCGGATGTGCCGGACTTGAGTTTATATTCTTTCCCCATTGCCATCGGTTTTTTCCCCAGCCAGAAGACCTTGACTTTCATGAGAGAACTGACGTGGGGGAGCGGTTCTCCTTCTTTGCAGAGGATGTCACCTCGGTTGATATAAATCTGTTCGGTGAGCGTGACCCCGGCCGAATAGCCGGCGCTGATTTTCTTCCGCGCGGGGGCGTTGAACCCTTCGATGGACTTCAGGGTCGAGCGCTTGTTGGAAGGAAGAAAAATGACTTTGTCTCCGACCGAAACCGCTCCTGATTCCACCCGCCCGGCGAAAATCCTCCGCGTGTCGCCGCTTTCGGTGAATTTATAGATCCCCTGCACCGGCATACGGAACGGCTTATCCTGCGGGCTCGGGGCTTTCTCAAAAGAGTCTAAAATTTCCAAGAGGGACGGGCCTTGAAACCATTTCATGCGGGCGGGGCGGTTGATGATGTTTTCTCCCTCCCGAGCGGCGATCGGCAGAAAAACTTTGGGCGTCAGCTCGATTTCCTTGAGGAACTTGCGGTATTCTTTTTCGATTTTATCAAACGCCTCCTGGCGGTATTCGACTAAATCCATCTTGTTGACGCAAATGGCGACTTGCCGGATTCCAAGCATTGACAAAAGATAACCGTGGCGTCTGGAATTTTCTTGGATCCCTTCTCCGGCGTCAATGACCAGCAGAGCCGCCTCGGCGCGGGCGGCGCCGGAAATCATGTTCTTTAGAAATTCGATATGCCCCGGCGCGTCGATGATGATGTACTGCCGTTTTTTGCTTTTAAAGAAACACCGGGCCGTGTCAATGGTGATCCCTTGAGCTTGTTCGTCTTTAAGCGCGTCCAGCAGGAAAGCGTATTCAAACGGCTTGGCATGACGGCGGCACTCCGCCTTGACCTGTTCGAGCTTCCCTTGAGGCAGGGAATGGGTGTCCGCCAGCAGGCGTCCGATGAGGGTACTTTTGCCATGGTCCACATGGCCGACAACGACGATGTTCATTTTTGGAAGCTTAGAAAGCGTCATTGTCACATGTATCCTGAACGGCGCAAGGTTTCCAATCCGCCGCTGTCTTCTTTGTCTTGAGCCCTGCCGGAGCGTTCGGCGATATCTTTAAACTTGCCGGTTTTGAGTTCTTCGATGATTTCCTGGACATTTTGGGCGGTGGATTTCACCGGGAACGTGCAGGGATAGCATCCGAGGGAACGGTATCGCTCCCCTTTCCCCTGATCGAAATAAAGAGGGATAACGGGAATGTTTTCCGCGGCAATGTACTCCCAGATGTCCAATTCTGTCCAATCCAGCAAAGGATGGATGCGGATATGTGTTCCCGGCGCGAAGTCGGTCTTAAATTGGTTCCAGAATTCCGGCGGCTGATCTCCGACGGCCCAGTCGCTCTGTTTGTCTCGCGGTGAAAAGTAGCGCTCCTTGGAACGGCTCCCTTCTTCATCGGCGCGAACTCCCACGATCACCCCGGTGTAGGGCTCCTTATTTTCGTCCAGGACATACGCGCCGGTCTGATGGTCCAGCCGGTAGCGCGGCCACTTTCCGGACAGGGTATTCACCAGCGCGTCCGTCTTCAGGGTTTTGCAGCACTCCAACCGGGTCAACGCCCCGGCAGGGAAAGTCCGTTTTTCCTGAAGCGCCTGTGTGTTGGAACCATAGACCATGTTCAGATTCCACTCCAGCGCGAGCTTGTCGCGGAATTGAATCATCTCCGGGATTTTGAAAGAAGTGTCGATATGCACTAGAGGGAACGGGACGTGTCCAAAAAAGGCCTTCCTCGCCAGCCACAACAGAACGGTACTGTCTTTGCCGATGGACCAGAGCATGGCGAGGTTCTTAAAATGGCTGTAGGCCTCCCGGAGGATGTAAACGGACTGACTCTCTAATTTCTCCAAATGGGTCATATTCCCTTTCTTACAAACAAGTTAGCTAAAGCAAAAGCCGACGATAATCACTTAAGTATACTACAAAACATATTTCTTGTCTTCTTAAGAAACACTCCTCATTAAAGCGCAATGCTCTTGCCATTTTAATAGGAGATTGTTATAATCCCACCGGGATTACAGATTAACAAAGGGGGGCACCTAACAATGCAAGATTTCTACAGTAACTTTAATCTTTTCTTTCGATGGCTGCACGTCATCGCCGGGATCGTCTGGATTGGGCATCTCTATTTCTTCAACTTCGTGAATGTCCCGCTCCAAGGGGCGCTCGATGATGCCGCTAAGAAAGCGGTCAATCCTCAATTGCTCCCGCGGGCGCTTTGGTGGTTTCGTTGGGGGGGGATGATCACTTTCCTGGCCGGGATCGTTCTTTTCACCTCTTTTTACATGTATACTCCCGGCGCCGGTTTTGGCCCGACGAGTTTGTTTAACGACGCGGAAGGATTGACCGCACGGGCGAAATGGATTCTGCTGGGGATGTCCTTCGGGACCATCATGTGGTTTAACGTCTGGTTCATTATCTGGCCGGCCCAAAAAGGTCTCTTGACGGGAAAAATCCCGGCGGCCGGTATCCCCGCCGTACGCAAGAGAGCGCTCATGGCTTCTCGAATCAATACCTTTCTCTCGGCTCCGATGCTCTTTGGAATGCTGGCGCCGGCCCATTATGGAGGGTTCAACGCCGCTTCCGTCCTTGGAACCATTATCTTAGGAGTCGTTGCCGTGGCGGCGAGCATCCGTTCCTCCTACAAAGTAGGAAAGCTGGCTAGAGACTAAGCATTATTTATGAAAGTCATCATTACCGGTATTACCGGATTTGTGGGCAGCCATTTAGCCGAGTTCCTTCTAAAGCAAGGTGGCGTAGAAGTTCATGGGCTCGTCCGTTGGCGCAGCAAACTGGATAACATCCAGTCGATCCTCAATCAAGTCATTCTTCACGAATGCGATCTACGGGACGCCGTCAGTGTGCGGTCTATCATTGAACAGATTAAACCGGACCGCATTTTTCATTTAGCGGCGCAGTCCTTTGTTCTGAGTTCATGGAAGGCGCCGACCGAGACGCTGACTACCAATATCATCGGACAAGTGAATTTGCTGGAAGCGGTCCGCACCTGCGGGATGGATTGCCGCATACAAGTCACGGGAAGTTCTGAAGAATATGGAATGGTTTTTGAGAATGAAATTCCTATCCGCGAAGAAAATCCATTGCGCCCCTTAAGCCCTTATGGAGTTTCCAAAGTCGGACAAGACCTTTTGGGGTATCAATATTATCAAAGTTACAAGATGTGGATTGTTCGCACCAGGGGATTTAATCACTCAGGACCAAGGCGAGGTGACGTCTTTGTGGAGAGTAATTTTGCCAAGCAGATTGCCGCGATCGAATTGGGATTGCAACCGCCGGTAATTTCCACGGGAAATCTAACCGCGAAGAGGGATTTCACCGATGTGCGCGATATCGTTCGCGGCTATTGGCTGGCGTTAGAGAAAGGCCAAGCCGGAGAAGTGTACAACATTGCTTCAGGAAAGGCCTATACCATTCAGGAAATACTGGATTATCTCCTGAGAGAATCTTCCGTAAAGGTAAAGATCGAGACTTGTTCTGATCGCCTGAGACCCAGCGATGTGCCGATATTAGTCGGCGATAGTCAGAAATTCCGCCGCGCGACAGGATGGGCTCCCACGATTCCTTTTGAGAAGACGCTGGAAGATTTGTTGAATTATTGGAGAGATGAACTTCAGAAAACCGAATCGAACAGTCACTTCACCTCCAAAATAATTCGATAGTGATTCGATGATCGAAACGTTAAAAACGGAAAATATCCGGGAATTAATTTGCCAGTTGTGCCGGCAGTTCTATTTGCTGGGTTGGGTGAGCGGAACGGGCGGCGGGATTTCTATCCGTGATGGCGACAGGATTTACATGGCCCCCAGCGGCGTCCAAAAGGAACGGATTGAGCCGGAAGACCTTTACGTTTTAGACCTGCAGGGAAATGTCGTTGAAGGACCGCAATACGAAGAATACTGCGTCTCCGCCTGCAAACCCCTCTTCATGAATGCCTACCATCTTAGGAACGCCGGCGCAGTCATTCACAGTCATTCTTTAAACGCCATGCTGGCGACGCTGATCAGTGGCGAAGTTTTCCGTGTCACCGGCCTTGAAATGATGAAGGGAATTGAGGGAATGAATATTGATGACACGCTCGAAGTCCCGGTCATCGGCAACACGCCTCACGAATCGCAATTGACCGATTCCATGGCGCGGGCGATGAGGGAATTTCCCAAGACACAGGCGGTGCTCGTGAAAGGACACGGCGTTTATATCTGGGGGAAAGATTGGAAACAGGCGAAGACGCAAGCCGAGTGTTACGATTACCTTTTCGCGGCGGCAGTGCAGATGCGGCGTCTTCAATTATAGATGTCTGCCCCTAAATCAAAATGATAGCGTAGGGGCGGGTTTAAAACCCGCCCCTACGGAAGGGCGCACACGTAGGTGCGCCCCTACAAAGGAGGGCCACTCATGAAAGCGTTCCTGTTAGACGATCCACGGAAAAGAGATCTGACCGGTGAAGAACTCGCTCAGGAAGGAGTCCTGAATCAAAAACTGGGGACCCGGCCACAAGAATATCAATCGACCATGGATGGTTTGAAGAAAAAAAATGGCTATATCGAGCAGGATATCGTCGAACTCAACCCCGCGATGTCCAACCTTCAGGAGATTTGTAATAAGTTTATTGACGAGCACCGGCACGATGAAGACGAAGTCCGGTTTATCCTTTTGGGAGAGGGGATTTTCGATATCCGCTCTCAGAAAGACCAGTGGATGCGGGTCAAGGTGGAGCAGGGAGATTTGATTGTCGTTCCCGCGGGACGGTACCACCGCTTCACGCTGACGGAGAAGAAAAATATCCGCTGTGTCCGTCTCTTTAAAGATAAATCCGGATGGGTCCCGGCTTATCGAAGCCAGGAATTAGTAAACTCAGAAAAGAAATAGCAGAAGCATGACTAAACATAACGCTCCTCATTACTCCCTCGAGAAAAATGGGGAGTTTTCCATCCGGCAATACCATCATTCATCGCCCTTCGCCAGTTTCTTCCCCGGGATCTCCGGAGAGTGTGGAATGCCGATGTTGGTTTTTTACGTTAACCGGGGGCAGGGGATCGCGAGTTTCGGCGTCCAGGATAAAGACCACCCGATCATGGAATTCCTGCCGGCCAACCGCGCCTGGCGCCTGGTGACGCTTCAGGGGTTCCGCACGTTCATCAAAATCCATCGCGGCGCCAAGCTCTGGTATTACGAACCGTTCCAATTCCCAAAGACTCATTCGACCCGCGTCGTTCAAACGATGCGGATCGAGCCGCACGAATTGACGATCGCCGAGGAAAACCGCGATCTCGGATTGGAATTCCAGGTCCGGTATTTCACGGTTCCCAACGAACCATTCGCGGCTCTGGCGAGAATCCTCACGATCACCAACCTCACTTCCAAAAAACAGTCTCTTTCCGTCGTGGACGGAATGCCGGTGATGATTCCGTACGGCATGGTGGACTGGTTTATCAAACAGATGAGCCGGACGATCGAGGCGTGGGTGCAGGTGGATAATTTGGAAAATCAAGCGCCGTTTTACCGTTTGCGAGTCGAGCCGCACGACCGCCCCGAAGTCGTCCACATCGACAAAGGGAATTTTTATTACGGATTCTCGGAAAATAACGGGAAGACGAGTCTATTGACTCCGATCGTGGACCCCGCTGTTTTGTTCGGCGCCGTCACTGATTTTTCACTACCGGCCAATTTTGTCTGCGCGCCGTTACGAATCCCGAAGAGACAGCACGCGTCTGAAAAAACCCCTTGCGCCTTTGGCGCGGCCGAAGAAATCGTGCCGGCCGGTGGAGCGGTGACGCTCTATTCTCTCTTTGGACATATGGGGAGTCAGGATTTACTCAACTCGCTCCTCCCCCGGATGGGACAGGTGAATTTCTTCCAGACAAAAGAGAGAGAAAACAGCCAATTGATCCGCGAATTGACCGATCCGATCGCCGCCGCGAGCGCCAGCCCCGCCTGGGACGCCTATAGCCGCCAGAGTTATCTCGACAACGTCCTTCGGGGAGGAAAGCCGATTGTTCTGGGCGAGAAGAAAAAGAAAATTTTTTATCTCTACTCGCGCAAACACGGCGATCTTGAAAGAGATTACAACCAGTTCGTGGTCCCGGCCACTTATTTTTCTCAAGGGAATGCCAACTACCGCGACGTCAACCAGAACCGGCGCAGCGACGTCTGGTTTTATCC
>JACOVV010000083.1 GCA_016177145.1 Candidatus Omnitrophota bacterium
CCGTTGAAGGGACCGGCCAGCTCGGTGTTCCCGCGCGCAGAATAATATAAGACCCGATCAGTCCGGTAAAAAACATCACCTCGGAAGCCAGAAAAACCCACATCCCGAGTTTCCGGGTGTTGATTCCGAGATTGCCGACAGTATCTGATGCAAGTATAGGATATGCCATTGTTTTCAAAGACTCCTGTTTTTTACTGAACCCTGTCCCCTGAACCCTTCGACTTTGCTCAGGGCAAGCGCTGTACGCTATATCTTATCACTCATCATGACGATTGTCAGGACGAAGAGGTAAAGGATTGTTGTTAAAAAGAATTTTCTGGCATGGGCGTCTTTTACTTTTGATAAATGCAAAAATAAGCCGAATCCAGCCAGGAGCGCGCCTAAAAGGAGAGCGATACCAAAATAAACGGCGCCGGTCATTCGCAGGATGCTTGGAATTAAAGTCACCGGCAGAAGGGCCAGGGAATAAAGAAGAATCTGGCGTGTGGTGCTTTTGCCGTCGGTGTCCAAGACCATCAACATCGGAAATCCGGCGCGCGCGTATTCTTCCCGGCAGACCCAGCCAATCGCAAGAAAATGCGGGAGTTGCCACAAGAATAAAACGGCGAAAAGAATCCACGCCTCTAACCCCAACTCACCGCGGACCGCGGTCCACCCGATTAATGGAGGTATCGCTCCTGGAATGGCCCCGACCAGGGTACAGAGTGGCGATCGTTTCTTGAGCGGAGTATAGACAAAGAGATAAGTGGTCAAAGTGATAACAGCTAAAAGAGATGTTAGAAGATTGGTGAAAAAAGCCAGAACCAAAATTCCAGCCACAGAAAGGATGATTCCGAAAGAAAGGGCTTGTTTCGGCTGAAGGCGGCCTGTGGGGAGCGGACGGTTTTGAGTCCGTTTCATTTTGGCGTCGGTGTCTCTCTCTAGGTATTGATTTAAAGCGTTAGCGCCGAAACCAGCCAGAGCGGCTCCAACCATCGTTACCAGAAGGAGCGGGAGATCCACGACGAGCCAGGAACCCATGTAGGAGCCGAGCAGGGTCGTCAATACCGCTAGAAGCGTCAAGCGAGGCTTGGTCAGTTCCATGTAATTCATCAGGGAACCGGCTGCGGGATAAGGTGTCGCTTTCGGTAACGGGTTTAAAGAATCAGCGCGGTCCATGGTTTGCCGTTTGAGACTGTTTGAAGTATCGCAGGGTTAAAAGGACGCTGGTTACAAGGATCAGCGCCCCTGCCGCCTGGTGGGCGGTGGCGAAGAAAACTTCCGCCGGCCGCGGGACGGCCGCTTTTTCAAGCATGATCTTAAAAATAAACGCGCCGAACCCGAGAAAAATCTGAACGATCACCAGCATCCCGAGAGAAATCGCCGGGAGAACCAGCTTTTTGACGTCTGGATACTGTTTTGGGATTTTGATAACCACTAAAAGAGCGTGCACAAAAATTAAGAAAGCGCCGATGAAATGCCAGATGAGTCCATGTTGACCGGCGGTGTGACGGATCGTTGCCCCAGCGATTAACTGTAAGTAAATAAAAACGGTTGTGAGAATGAGAAGTGGGTGAAGAGGTTTAGCGAAAACGGGCTGGACTTTGGATGTTTCATTCCAGCTTGGAGAAGTGACCAGCGCCAGCGCCGCGATCAGGCAGAAAAATGTCTGCGCGATACAGGCGTGGAGGATAGAGATAACGTCGGGTAGGAAACGGATCACGGTGATTCCTCCCAGAACCCCTTGCGCGATCACCATCAGAAGCGCTGAAACTCCGAGCCACCGGACAGAGGCCCTCTTTTCGGCTTTCAACAGCCATATGGTTAGGACAAGTGTCAAAATGCCGACGATTCCCGCGATGACCCGGTGGGTGTGTTCAAAACGGATCCCGCCAATCATCGGCGGGAAGAATTTGCCATAAGAAAGAGGCCAGTCCGGCACCGAGAGGCCGGAACCGGTGCTGGTGACCAGGCCTCCGGCGACGATCAGGATGAAAGTGGATAAGACGACAAGCTTAGTGAATCGGTGAAGCCAGAGCATCGGGTTTGGTTTCCTCTTTGTGATTCAGTGGTTCCGTTTGCGCCAGCCAGTCTTTGTCGTGCCCAGGGCGGCTGTATTCGTAAGGCCCATGATAAACCGTTGGAATCGTTTCAAAATTTCCATGAATTGGAGGGGAGGGAAGCGTCCACTCCAGCGTGTTGGCCTGCCAGGGGTTTTTTTCGGCTTTCGCCCCTTTAAAGAGACTGCCGAAGAAATTAATGAAGAAGAGGATTTGCGCCAGTCCCATCACGAACGCGCTGTAAGTGATGAAAACGTTGATCGGCTGTAAATGCTGTAAATGGGCGTACTGAGTCGGATCGTAAATCCGCCGCATCATCCCGCCGATCCCCAGAATATGCATGGGGAAGAAGGTGCAGTTGTAGGTGATCAATGTGGTGAAAAAATGAAGTTTGCCCAGACGTTCATTCATTTTGCGTCCGAACATTTTGGGATACCAGTAATAAACGCCGGCGAAGATGCCGAAGATACTGCCGCCGAAGAGGACGTAGTGGAGGTGGGCGACGACGAAATAGGTGTCATGGACGAAAATATCCACCGGAGTCGAAGCCAGGAAAATACCGCTCAAACCCCCGATCACGAACATTGAAACGAACGCGATCGCGTTCAGCATCGGGGTCGTGAAACGAATCGAGCCGCCCCACAACGTCCCCAGCCAGTTAAAGGTTTTGATCGCCGAAGGGACGGCGATGACCATGGTGGAGACGAGAAAGGTCGTCCCG
>JACOVV010000085.1 GCA_016177145.1 Candidatus Omnitrophota bacterium
AATTCCCTGTTCAACCGTCGGTTCCTGTGACGGTTCCAGCGCCGACTAAGCCAGGATTACAGGTTTTTAATCCAGAAATCGGGATGCTTGCCGATGTGACCGCGAATCTTTCCGAAAGCACATCGGATGCTGAAGGAAATGACAAGATCAATCTCCGGGAGTTGGAGCTGATCATCGGGCATCCGGTAGACCCTTACTCCCGGTTTGATTCGACGATTACTTTCTCCGATTTTGAAAGTCCTTCGATCGAAGAGGCCTATATCACTCACTGGGGATTGCCTTGGGAGATGAAGGGAAAGATAGGACGGATTCGGCCCAAGATCGGCAAAGCAAGCGCTGTCCACAGGGACCAATTGGAAACTACAGACGATCCACTGGTCGTTCAAAGTTATTTGGGAGCGGAAGGACTCTCTCGAAGCGCGGTGGAGGTTTCCAAACTCTTTGAATTGCCCTGGGGCTCTTCAACGCACGAATTCACGACAGGCATCATGGAAGGGGGCGTTGGTGAAGGAGGAACACTCTTTAGCACGACCCGGCGCCGGCCTTCTTTTTACAGCCATTTGAAGAACTACTGGGATCTCTCGGATGAAACGAATTTCGAGTTAGGGGGAACTTATCTCCTTGGTTCCAAAGATTCCGATACCAAACCGGAAGTGAACGCGATCGGCCTGGACACAACGCTGGTTCATTACGTGACGCCGACGAACAAACTCAAGTGGCAAAACGAACTTTACTGGCAGGATCGGGATGAATCGTTCTCAGTGGACGCGGATACCAGCAAACGAACAGAATTCAAGAATAATCCGTGGGGGGTGTATTCACTTTTGGATTACCGCCTTTCGCCGCGCCTGGGAATCGGAACTCGGTTTGATTATGTGGAACCGGTGGACGCGGTGTTGACCAACGCGCGGGACGCGGATATCGGCGTCACGGGGTACCTTACTTTATACCAAAGTGAATTCGCCCGGTGGCGGGTGCAGTATCAACACGTCGAGTATGCCGCCAGGAAAAATGACGAACGGGTTTTCTTACAGGGAACCGTGGCGATTGGAGTGCATAAACATCAGTTACAGTAAGTCGCAAGTCATAAGTCACAGGTCACAAGTTCAAAGGAGATAAACCGATGAGGATCTTTCTAAGTATTTTATCATTACTAATGTGTTTTGGACTAACTCCTGCCCACGCCGAACGTCCCTTGCGTGTGGTGGCCACTCTTTCTACCTTCGCCGATCTGGTGAAGATTATCGGCGGTGATTATGTTGAAGTCTCTTACATCGCTTCGCCGAAGTTCAACCCTCACTTCATCGAACCAAAGCCGAGCGATGTGATGAAAGTGAAGAAGGCGGATTTGTTTGTCCATGCCGGACTTGATCTTGAGGTATGGCGGGATCCGCTTCTGAGCGCGGCCGGCAATTTGAAAGTGATGTCGGGGGCCGAAGGAGAATTGGATCTTTCCAGAGGGATTCGCTTGCTGGAAGTCCCGGCCCAAATGCCGAGCCGCGCCGAAGGAGACATCCATATTTACGGAAATCCTCATTATTGGCTGAGTCCTGAAAACGGGAAACAAATGGCGAAGACCATCGCCGAAAAATTGAGTGTTATTAATCCTGATCACTCCGATATCTACCAGCAGAATCTGAACGATTTTCTGAAACGTCTCGATCAGATGATCGCTGATTGGAAGAAGCAGGCGGAAATAATCCGTGGGAGAGAAGCGGTCGCGTATCATAACGAGTGGGTCTACCTGGCTGATTTTCTTGGAATTGGGGTCAGTCATTTTCTGGAGCCAAATCCTGGAATTCCTCCAACGCCAAAACATATTAAGGGGATTGAACAGTACATGCTTGGAAAAGGAATTAAAGCCATTGTTTTGACAACGTTTGAACCAGCGCGCGCGGCCGAAGCAGTTGCCTCCCGAACAAATACTTCCGTGCTTCCCTTATGCCAGAATGTCGGCGAAATTCCAGAGACGGGCGATTATATCGCGATGATGGAGTATAACATTCACCAACTTACGAAAGGACTCCAGACATGAGTGAATTCCTTCAATTAATGCTTAAGCCGTTCATCGCCTGCCTGATCCTGACCGGTATCCACGCCTATCTGGGGCTCCATGTCATTGAACGAGGGGTGATCTTTGTCGATCTGGCGCTGGCGCAGGTGGCGGCGTTCGGGGCGACGCTGGGGTTCGCTCTGGGATTCTCGCTTCATTCCAGAGAAGGATACTGGCTTTCATTGGGATTCACGTTGATCGGCGCCGCCATTTTGGCGATGACCCGCCTGCGAAAGCAGCGCGTCCCTCAGGAAGCTTTTATTGGTATCGTCTACGCCGTCGCGGCGGCCGCTTCGATTCTGGTTCTAAGCCGCGCGCCGGAAGGGGGAGAGGAACTCAAAGAGCTCTTGGTGGGGCATCTCCTTTTTATCGGCTGGCCGGAAATCCTCAAAATAGGAATACTCTACAGTATTATAGGAATGGTCCACTGGCGGTTTCGCAAACCGTTTCTCTTCATCTCACAGGAACCGGAGCAGGCGTTCGCGCGAGGAATGAAGGTTCGCTGGTGGGATTTTCTTTTCTACGGGACATTCGGTTTTGTCGTGACCAGCTCTGTGGAAGTCGCCGGGGTCTTGTTGGTCTTTTCATTCCTCATTGTCCCGGCGGTCTGCGCAGTCCTGCTGGCGCAGACTGTCGGCAGGCGGCTTGTCATCGGCTGGGCCGTCGGCGCCCTCACCAGCATACTTGGCGTCACATCCTCTTATTTCATGGATCTTCCCACCGGCGCTACGGTGGTTTGTGCCTTCGGGATTGTACTGCTCGCGTTAACCGGAACTCAGTTTGCATCTAAGTCTGGTTCGCAGTAAAATACCCCTCTGTGCGGCAATTTGCTGGGACTTCGTTTATCCTTATTTTTTTTGCAGCCGTTGGCATAGAGCAAGCCGGTTGGTCCATGAACCCAACCGCCATTTCGCTCCCTGAAAAACGGGAATTCGAGTTTTCCTATATAGGAAAGATACCTGAAATACCCGCAGGGGCAAAAGAGCTTCGGTTATGGGTCCCGCTGGGGGGGACGCGGGATGGACAAAAAATCCTCTCCCGCACAATAGAGACAGGGCTTCCCTATAC
>JACOVV010000087.1 GCA_016177145.1 Candidatus Omnitrophota bacterium
CGGCCAATTCCTCTTCGGAAGGGAAGTCCAGGATTTTGACATGAGCGTCAATATTGGCCGCCATCAAATACAGGGCGTGGGTGGGATGATTAATCCGGGGACTAAACGGTCCCTGAAAGCGAGTGACTTGGTTCTCAAACAATTCCATGGGGTTGATGAAACGAGACTCTTTGGTATCGGTCGCGTAGGGTTTGATTACGGAGGTAAAAAGGATGAATTTCTTCCCTTTAACATCACTGGCGCAGTCGCTTGGCATTGACCTAGGATACCACTAGCAGGAAAGGAGAAATATGACCTGGATCAGGGTGCCGCGCGTTAGGACAAACCGTAAAAGATAGAGGCCTAAATCATAAGCGATGATCCACGGCCAGTGAAGCAGCCATTGAAGCCAATGGCAATGACGCCGGAGAGTGGCGCGGCGGTTACGGATGAGCCCGTCGAGATTCTCTGGGTTCAGGTGAGCCGCGTGGAAACGCCCCAGCCACGGCCAGCGCGGAGTTGACGATTTTGTGGTCAGGCCGCGGACATGATAGGCGACTGCTTCCGGAACGAATAATGCTCTCCACTTTTTCTTTCGTCCACGCCAGGCAAGTTCCAGATCTTCGTAGAATAACCCAAAACCGCTGTCAAAATACTCGCCGGGCCCCAGTGCGATATCTTCCAGCATTCGGCGGCGGTAGAGACCACAAGCGCCAGGGAGGCTGAAAACCTCTTCGATTTTCTGGTATTGCCCGCGAAAGACTTCTCCATGTCCCCGCTCATGGGGATTTTTGGCGAGACTTAACGATTGACCGGCGCTGTCAATGATTCCCCCTTCATCCCTCAATAACAGGCCGCAAGCCATTCCGATTTTTCCATCCGCCGGAACTCCCTGAATCAGCTTTTCAATAAAATCACCGGACAACACGACATCGTTATTGATGCTCAACACCCATTCCCCCCTCGCGGCCGAAATCCCCTGGTTCAGCGCTCCTGTAAAAAAACGGTTCTCCGGATTGTGAATCCACCGCGCTTTGGGATATTTTTTCTCCACTTCCTCCGTCCAGGCCCCTTCTCCTTCATTGTTGACAACGATCACTTCAAGGGAAGAACAGACCTGACGAGAGATGGAATCGAGACATTTCACCAATGCCTCCCGTCCTTTTGGATCGCCAGGCGGTGACCAGTGAGGAATTATTATTGAGACCATGGTTCTGATTTTTTTGTAGGGGCGGGTTTAAAACCCGCCCCTACCGTTACATCCGTTAACAACCCCGCGATGATCCACCAATGATCGGATACTTGAGGGACCGAAAAACTGAAGTCTACCAGGTTATGAACGAAAAAAGCGCCCAACCCCGCGAGCAGCGCCTTATCAGCGAAACTATTGACGGAAGGCGTTTTCAGAAGGCGTCTTGATTCCGCCGCGAAACTACCCAGCCAGCACGCGAGCCACATCCCTCCCCACACGCCAAACTCGGCCAACAACTGCAGCCCGATATTATGGGCGTACCGTGTCTCAAAAGCGAGCGGTTGCTGAAAATAATGGTACACCTTCGGAAACTGCCCAAAACCGACTCCCTGAAACGGCGCGTAACAAAACATTTCCCAGGAGCTTTTCCAAAAGTTTAACCTCTGCCGGAAGGAATTCTCAAGAGAACCGGCTTCAGAGCCGGCGGTCATTCTTTGAACCCACAAAACAACAGCCCCCAAACATAAAAGAAGAATGAGAAAATTCAGAGATTTCCGACGGCCGCCCGATAGCGCCGATAAAACGGTCAACCCCGCCAATAAACTAATCCATCCCCCCAGCGAGCGCGTCATGAAGAGAGCCGTTAATAAGGCCGCGGGGATCACATAGAGAATCTTCCGTTCGATTTGTTCCAGGAAAGCGAGCGAAACGAAAAAGATCATCACCAGGTAACCGGCAAATAGATCCGGAGAAAAAAACGGCCCCAAGATCCTTCCCCTATTCAAGAAATCCTGGTAAAAGACCTTATCCGAATAAGAGAGCGGCACCATCGCTAAAGAATTCTTCAGATAAGGAAAATCAACACTCCACTGGACACTGGCTAATACCATCGCCCCCAGGGAACCGATCAGGAGCGCCGCCATCAACCATAACCGGTGCCAGCGGCTCGCCCCTGACGCAGTCACTAAAATAAAAAAACCGCCGTTCAAAACCACCGGCATCCAACCCAGCCGGCCGGCGTTGCTCATGGGATGAAACCCTGCAGAGATACCGGTTAACAAAACCCACGCGGCCCAAACCCAAAAGAACCGGCTTCTGACGCATCGCTGACCCGCGCGGCAGAAAAGAATCCCCAGCGCCAGGAAGAGGACCAAAATCGTTTCATAGATCACAAACCGGGCGGGATAAACCCACTCAGCCATAAAGGGGCGCCACAAAATGAGAACGGCCGTGAAGAAGAGTAAAAGGCGGTCTCTCGCGGGAATTTTTATCATCGGACCGCCAAGCAATGGAACTGCAATCTTTGACGCCATGACCCTCGTTGGCTCAACGCGTCCAAAACAAAACGGTTCATGTGCTCGGTTTCATCAATCTCCTGCCGCGTCACCGGCAAGGAACTATACCATCCTTTTAACAAGGTTTGCTTGAATTTATCTTTGTTGTCGACACTGATTTTCAATGACTGAAACGCCCGCTCGATATATTCCGCCGGGGAAAGAAATAGCGCCGGTTCCACCCCATATTTCCCCAATAAATAACGCAAATACTCAAACCACGCCTTTAGGAACGCTTTCGCGTCCTTTTGCTTCAATGCCTCCCAACGCTTTTTAGTGCGGCGGCGATACATCCAGAAATAAACCCACATCCCCGGCAAAAATGACAACAGCGCCAGCAATAAGATTATGCCTACAGGGAAAAGGATGCCCTTCTCTTCTTTGGGGGGCCGTTCCGTCATTTCCTGTCCCGCTACTTCTTGCTCCGTCACTTCTTGAACCTGGATTTCTACCGGTTTCTCCAACAACTTTCGCATTTCTTCTAATTCCCGCTCTTTGTCCCGTTCTTCTCTATCATGATCCTGCGCTTGAACGGAAAGAGCCGCTTGTGTCTGGAACACCGTCTTGTCAATCCGAACGCTCTGCTCGATGACCTTTTTCCAGGTGGCCGGGAAAGAAATTTCCCAGTCTACGTTCGACATCATCCCCCCCAGGATAATCCCCAGCGCTAAAATCACCATCCCTTCCAGAAAGACCCGCAGTATCTGACGGCCCTTTAGCGACGGAGGGGCCTTCTGCCAGATTTCTTTTTTGGAACCGATCGTATGAATCCACTGGCTTGCGGCAAAGGAAAACCGGAAGAAATAGATCAAAACCGTCAAGAATAAAAACCCTGCCAGATAAAATTCCACCGTCATTCCGGTTATGATCAGTAAAAGGAGCGCCCCAAGGAGGGTCGCTTCTAAAATAAGCGGCAGATACCGGCGCTCAAACGCCATCGCCCCCATGAAGAGTTGAATGGTGATTAATATCGGAAACGGATTCCACGGAGCGCTCTGAGTGATACTCAACGATAAACTCCCCGCCGAGCTCATGGCCAATACGGCCATGAGCGCCAAGATGACCGTGTTCGCCCACTGGCGGATGTTTGGAGCGCTCATCTCGAGCCAAAAAGAGACCGCGGCAACCAGCGGGAGAAAGAAGAGCATTAGGAACGCTTCCCATCTCCCCAGAACACGGGCGGCCGCCAGAAAAACACTGATCCCTATCAGCAGGAAAAGTGTGATTCTTTCAAGAGTGAGGAGCGAAACCTTCCAATGAATTGAATTGCCTGGCCAATTCTTCATAACCGTAGGGTTTTACCGGATAAACATGCGCCCCCAGATTCCCGTAGAAATCGGCGAATTTCAGATGATCAACGCGGTAATTGGGGTCGTTTATTTTAAAAGCCTCACTGACCATGACGAGCGCGACAATATCCACCGCTTTTTTCTTGAGAGCGGCAAGCGCCTCCAAAGCGGCCAGATCAGTGTCCAACAGCGGGACCACCAGCGTCGTGTCAGGATCCACCCGCTCTCCATATTCAGCAATGAGTTCCGCCAGCGGCATTTTCCCATTGGCCGCCGCCGTCGCCAGGATTTCCAGGCAGTTTGCCAAATGCTCCTGTCCCTTTCCCAGCGGCAGGAGAATGGGCTGCTCATCATAAGCGATCAGTTGGACCAGGACATCATTGAGCATCAGGTGTTTGGCGATAGAACCGATCAATCGAATGCCCACTTCCAAAGTACTCTCAGATCCTCTCCCCAAGTCGCTGTTCGGGTGAAGATCCAGTAAAAGCGTCACTTCGCTGGAGGCGAGTTTTTCAAATTGTTTGACGATCAGTTCGTTCTGACGGGCTGTCGCGCGCCAGTGAACCGTCCTTAAGGTGTCTCCCTGCTGGTATTCGCGGATGCCGAAATAATCCCCGCTGTCTCCCTGCCGCTTCCCGCTGACTAACCCCATCTGCGCCGTGGAACCAATCGGGAGTGTCGGAAAATCCAACAGATCAAAGATCCTTGGATAAACGATCATTTTCCCCGGAAGCCGCAGAGTCCTTTTATGAGTGAAGAAACCGTAAGGATCGCCGTTTTTGAGGACGACGGGGCCCAACTCGTAAACTCCTCTTTTTTGGCAGACTCTCCGGTAGGAAAACTCCACCGGTTCTTTAAAAGAGACCTCCGAAGCGTAAATGAATACTTCCGGTTGTGACCGCGTCGGGGGAAACTTGTCCTGGATCAACAGATCCTCAATGACATGAGGATTTCCGGAGTTATGAAAATGGAGGCCGATTTTCGCTTCGTCCCCTTCCATCTGATCCTCACGGAAAGACCGTTCGCAATGGATCCCGCCCAAAACATCCCAC
>JACOVV010000088.1 GCA_016177145.1 Candidatus Omnitrophota bacterium
ATGTAGGGGCACATTGCAATGTGCCCCTACCCTATCCTTAAATAAATCAACGGTTTGCTGAATTAAAATCTCGCTCTCCGGCCTGGGGATAAAAACACCGGGGCTTACTTTAAACTGCCAGGCCCAAAAATAACTCTCCCCTAAGAGGTATTGAAGAGGAACTCTTTTGGCCCTTTGGCGAATCAATTGTTTAAATGCAGGGGCAACCCCCTGTGGTTGTCCTTCTGTAGGGGCGGGTTTAAAACCCGCCCCTACCGTTAAATATAAATCGCTCTTCTGGCAACCAAGCAGGTGCATGAGGATCTGCTCGACTTCGGTCTGGGCGCTTGGATTACCGCTCCATTCCAGAATTTCAATTCCCTGCTGCATCGTCTCGCGCAATGAATTCATGATTGTTTTAATTTTTTTTCTTTTTCCACTTTCAACAGCGCCTGGATCATCTCTTCCATCTCTCCCTCCAGATACGCCGAGAGATTATGCAGACTGAACCCGATCCGGTGATCTGTGATTCGGCGGTCGGCGAAATTATAGGTGCGGATTTTCTCGCTCCGGTCTCCGGTGCCGATCTGGGAACGGCGCTGGTTCGCCATTTTTTCTTCCTGTTGCTGCCGGGCAGTATCCATCAATCGAGTCCTTAAAACCCGAAACGCTCTGTTCTTGTTCTTCAGCTGTGACCTTTCATCCTGACAGGTCACTACCAGCCCCGTCGGAATGTGGGTCAGACGGACCGCGGAATCAGTCGTATTGACACTCTGCCCGCCGGGACCTGAAGACCGAAAAACATCTATCCGGACATCTTCCGGGTTGATTTTGATATCCACCTCTTCCGCTTCCGGCAAAACAGCGACGGTGACGGTAGAGGTATGCACTCTTCCCGACGCTTCCGTGACCGGGACGCGCTGAACCCGGTGAACGCCGCTTTCGTATTTTAATCTCCGGTAAACTCCGTTGCCGCTAATCGAGAAAACGATTTCCTTAAATCCTCCCGCCTCCGATAAGCTGGTGGCCAGTGTTTCGACTTTCCATCCTTGGGAAGCGGCATAGCGGCTGTACATGCGGAACAGCTCCGCCGCGAAAAGAGACGCTTCCAGTCCTCCGGTGCCGGCGCGGATCTCCATGATGACATCTTTGTTGGAATCCGGCTCTTCCCCGATCAGCATTTCTTCCAGGGCCGCTTCGCATTCCTGATGGCGTTTGCGAATCTCTCTTAATTCCGATTCCGCCATACAGGCAATGTCGGGTTCCTGATCGCGCCTTTTGAGCATCTCCTCCAAATCCTGGATCTCCATTGCCATTTTCCGGTATTCGCGGAATTTCTCGACGATTTCCCGTAAAGAGGAATGCTCTTTGGCGTATTTTTGATACTGTTCAGGATGGGACGCTATTTCCGGACTTCCCAGCAGTGTTTCCAGCTCACAATAGCGTTTTTCCAATTGTGTCAGTTTTTCAATCATCGATTTTTATTCTTTTTCTGTTTCTTTCTTTTTCTTTGCCGCTGTTTTTTTCTCCCGTGCCGCTGTCCCTTTTTCGGCCCGCTTCTGGAACCTCTCGACTCTTCCGGCGGTATCGACTAATTTCTCCCTTCCGGTAAAAAGCGGGTGGCATTTGGAACAGACATCAACCCGGATCGTCGGTTTGTTTGACCGGGTTTTAAAGGTTTCACCGCAGGCGCAAACGACTGTCGCCTCCACATAATTAGGATGAATTTTCGGTTTCATTGTTCTCTCTCCTTACGTTCCCTGGTTAATGGTTGCCAAGAATTCGGCGTTTGTTTTGGACTTTGACAACCGTTCGATCAGCAGTTCCATCGCTTCGACGCTGGAAAGTTCATTCAGCGCTTTTCTGACCGCCCAGATCTTGTTCAGGTCTTCCCGCTTCTTGATGAGCAGTTCCTCTTTCCGGGTGTTGGAACGCTTCACGTCAATGGCCGGATAGACCCGGCGCTGGAAGAGGTTTCTGTCGAGTTGAAGCTCGCAGTTGCCTGTTCCCTTGAATTCCTCGAAAATCACTTCATCCATGCGGCTGCCGGTATCCACCAGAGCCGTCGCGATGACGGTGATGCTTCCTCCCTCTTCAATGTTGCGCGCCGTTCCAAAAAACCGCTTCGGTTTCTGCAAAGCGTTGGCGTCAACGCCTCCAGAGAGGATCTTGCCGCTGTGCGGGATCACGGTATTGTACGCTCTCGCCAGACGGGTAATGCTGTCGAGAAGAACAACAACGTCTTTTTTATGCTCGACCAGCCTTCGCGCTTTCTCCAACACAATCTCAGCGACCTGGACGTGCCTTTCCGGCGGTTCGTCGAAAGTGGAACTGATCACTTCCCCTTTGACCGAGCGCTGCATGTC
>JACOVV010000089.1 GCA_016177145.1 Candidatus Omnitrophota bacterium
AAGAAGAAGTGAAGGAAAAAATTTCCACACAAGAACTCACTCCCCAAATCTCCAAAGCAAAAGAACCTGCCAAAGTGAGAGAGAAGAAAGTTTCACTTTCTCCTCCCGCCCTTCTTGATCACACAGAAGTTCAAGCGACGGTCAACTACCTGAATTACCAGATTCTCCCGGGAAGAGGAGTGAGGTTTCAGTATCATGAGCTTCCTTATAAGCATATGGGCCATGAGTGGTTTTTGAAAAGATCCCATGACCTTAGGGGGAAGACGCTCCGGATCAACTACAGGGGCTATGTTCCCCGCGAGATGACTTTCAAGATTGCAAAGTCGGGTACAAGCTCAGCCGTCGTGAAAAAAGTAAAACTCGAGGATGCCCCCCATGAGACACGGAGCATCTTTATCGAAATCCCCAGCACGATTCCCTTCAAGGAGGTCAAGTTCCTTGAATTCTGGATCGAGCGGGAAAGCGCAGGCCGAAGCCACGGTGACTTCGTGATCGAGAATGTCGCTGTGATTGAAAGCACAGGGAAGTCAAGACAAGCGGTGGATGAATCGCCGCCCGAACCTTTCCCATTTGACCGGCCGTTTGTTCCCACAAATCTCATGCGAGCGGAGGTACAAGCGTGATGAACGAGGTTCTGACAGCTTCAGAGATTAAGATTGCCGAACCCGAACAAGAGCCGGGTCAAGTTCGATTCGAGTCGCCCAAGCGCCCTCTCCTTGAAAGACTCCTTGCAAGGCCTGGTATTTTCTTCTCGCTTCTCTTTTTCTTCACCCTGTTTCAGGTCCGGTGGTTCCTGGGGGCCGTGACCTTTGAACCGGGGAGTATGCTTCCTTATTTACTTACGTTCACCTTCACATTTCTTTCTGTGAATGTTTCAATTCTTGCAACTCAAGCTTTCTTTGCCCTCTTTGTGAAGGCCCCGGTATTTTCCAGGATCGATTCAGCCGGCGTCCGTACGACCCCCGTTGCTCTGATCTACTGTGTCAAAAACGAATCCTTCGGGATAAGGGAAAGAATCCATTATAGCTTCTCCAGGAATCTCCTTCCGAACCTCCACCTCTGGATCCTTTCAGATTCGGATGAAAAGCACGGGCTTGAGGAGGAAAAACTCATTGTAGAATTCCGCAAGGAATTTGGCGAAGAGAAGGTCTTCTATAGAAGAAGGACCTCTCCTTATGAAAGGAAGCAGGGGAACCTCAAGGACTGGCTTGTCCGCTTTGGCGCTCCTTATAGATACTTCATCGTCTGCGATGCCGACAGCCTCCTTCCAGAAGGGTGGGTAGAAGAAGCCCTTTCAATTGCCGAGCATCCTGACAATTCCCGAATCGGCGTCTTCCAGAGCACGATCTATATCACCCACGAAAATTCCCTTTACTCCCGGATGCGGGCCCTCGGCCAGTTTTATGCCCAGAGATTCTATTTCCTTGTGAATCAGGCGGTCTTGGGCCAGTCAATCTCCTTTGGCCACAACCAGCTCGTGAGAAAAGAGGCCTTCGAGAAGGTTACGCTTCCCGAAGGGATTCTTTCGCATGACAACTGGGAGACCGCGCTCCTTGACCGCGCAGAGTACCGCGTTGCATTTATCCATGATCTGATCTCTTATGAAGAAGCCCCCGCCCATTACCTTGAAGAGAGAAAACGGACCAAACGCTGGATGAAAGGCACCTTACAGGGTTGGCCTCTTCTTTTTCTTCCAAAGATTTCCCTTTCGACCCGATTCCTGATCTTCTATCAGATTTACCTTTATTTCGTTCAACCGCTTCTTTTCTTCTGGATGGTCTCGGGGCTTCTTTCCGCTGCCTCGCTCCGTGACAACCTCTTCTCATGGGAGAACACGGCAGGTCTGCTTCTCTGGACGCTCGCCCTTATTTTCCTCCATAAGTTTGCCGTGGCAAGAAATCTCGCTGACGCGGGACGAATCTTCAAGGAAGTTCTGTTCACGACCCTGGTTGGGCTCCAAGGCATCTTTTACGGCACAATCGACTGGATCACCCTTCCTCTGGAAAAGATGGGGTGGGTCCCCATGTCAAAGAATCCCGGGGAGCGGCCCGCCTTCTCGGATTGCGTGAAAGGCCTCCTTCCGGGAACGCTTGCAGGGATTTTGCTTCTCCACGTAGGCCTTAAGCTTTCCACCGGCTGGACTCTTTACGCTCTGCCTGTGATCACAAGTCTCATTCTTTCGATCCCGCTCGTTTACCTTTCCTCAAAAGAGCTTGTGGCGTCCGCCACAATCCATGGCGGAGAAGGAGAACCCAAATGACGGAACATCCCACCGGCAACGGAAATGGAAACGGGGATGGCCACTCGAACGGCAATGGCAACGGGCATGGAGCAAGCCAAGGGGTTTACCTACCGAAGGACCGTTTCAGCGCTGTTGAGCTTACAAAACCGAGGCTCTTTCCCACGAAAAGTGAGGTCATCCGGAAAACAGGAATTTGGAAGAATCTCGCATTTTTCTTTCTTATCTCCTCAGCAGGCCTTGCCTGGTTTGCCATGCCTCTTTCCACAGTCAAAGATCCCAAGGCGGTCGTTGTCCCGTCAAGGCGCGTGGATTTTTCAAGCCCGAGGGACGGCTTTGTCGAGCGCGTCTTCTTCAAAGAGGGAGATTTCGTGAGACCCGGAGATTTCATTCTGAGGGTGGTCTCTCCAGAAGATGAAATCCTTCTCACCGAAGCCAGGCTTGAACTGGAAGCGTTCCGCAAGGAAATCTCCGCGGAGAAGGACGAAGCCCAACTCCTTTCCATGAAGCTTGAGGAGATGAAAGGACTTCTCGCCATGGGTTCTGTGAAACCGGGTGCAGTGGAGGAGGCACGATTAAAACTCGTTTCCAAAGAGAAAAGGATACAGGCCCTCCAGTCGAGGCTTACTCTCGCCCGCACGCGCCTCACGGGACTCAGGGAGAAGATGCGCCTTGGCGAAATCCG
>JACOVV010000090.1 GCA_016177145.1 Candidatus Omnitrophota bacterium
AAGTTTCGCGTGTGCCCGCCAAAGGGGCGCTGGTCAATCTTTCCCTCTTGAGTTCGGTTAAAAGGAAGCCCCATATGTTCCAGTTCGATCACCGCGTCAATCGCTTCCCGGCAAAGGATTTCAATGGCGTCCTGGTCCCCTAAATAATCGCTCCCCTTCACCGTGTCGAACATGTGCCATTCCCAATTGTCTTCCTCGACATTGGCCAACGCGGCGCCGATTCCCCCTTGCGCCGTACCCGTATGTGAACGTGTCGGATAAAGTTTGCTGATGACCGCCGTTTGAGTCTTAGCGGTAGAAAGGTGCAATGCCGCCATCAGCCCGGCTCCGCCGGCGCCGACCACGATTGCGTCGTATTGATGGTGATGAATTGGAATCATATTGGGACCTACAATCCTTGTTCCATTGGTCAAGATGTAGGGGCAACCCCCTGTGGTTGCCCTTCGTAGGGGCGGGTTTCAAACCCGCCCCTACGATCTTTCATTTGGGCAGGCACGGGGGCCTGCCCCTACCTTGGTTGAAACGCCACGATCACCCACGTCCCCATCACGGCGAAAATGCCAGTGACAGCATAGAGTGCCCGAATAGAAATTTTTCGCCATTTCCCAGGACGCGTGTAGTCATCAATCAAATACCGAATTCCATTCGCTCCGTGGATGAGCGCTAAAAGAAGCATGGCTAAATCATATCCGCGCCAAAAGAGCCCGGCATAGCGCCCGGCGACGAACTGGTAATCGATGTGATCCACGGTATGGATCATGTGCATGATCACCAGATGTCCCAGAGCCAGAAAAATCAGCGCAAGCCCTGAAATTCGCATGAAAAGCCACGCGTAGAGCTCGATTCCTCCACTCGGCCTAGGATGCCCTGCGATTGTTGAATTCATCTCAAAAGATTCTCCTGAACGCTGACCCCTGTACCCTGTACCCTGAATAACGGTTTCACCATATAATATGACCCCACAATCCATCCAATCACGAACAATATGATAACCCCATAAAATAATTGTTTGTGATACCGCGGCCCCTGGCTCCAGAAATCAATCACTATAATCCTCACGCCGTTCAAGGCGTGATACAGCACCATCGCGAAAAGGAGGACTTCCATGGGACGAAACAACGGGTGTTTATAGATCGCCATCACATGATCGTAGGCCGCCGGGCCCAAGATAATCAGCGCGGTATCCAGGATGTGGATCAATAAAAAAAGAAGGACCCCCACCCCCGTTATCCGGTGGAAGATCCACGACCACTGCCCGATACCGCCTTTATACAACTAGAACCTCCTTGAATTCTATTATTATTCTGTCATTGTAGTATAATGCTCGTCTAGAATGCAACTCCCTTTCTGCGACATTATCCTGCTCAGTTGGAATAATCCCCATCTGCTCAAGAATTGCGTCGAGAGCGTTTTCAAAAACACCGATTCGCCCGCCCGGCTGATCATTGTGGATAACGGCAGTGATCCAGAGACGGTTCGATATCTTCGCGCCTTGAAAGGCACCGAGATCCTCCCGGTGGAGGTGCTCTTGAACACGACGAATGAAGGTTTCGCCAAGGGGGATAACCGCGGTATGAAACACTCATCCGCCCCTTACGTCTGCCTGCTCAATAACGATACACTTGTAACCCGTGGATGGCTGAGGATCATGATCGAGGCGGCCCAGAGTGATTCGTCCATTGGCATCGTCAATCCCGCCAGCAATTCTTTTGGCGGAGGTCCCGCCGAAAATAACCTGGCCAGCGTCGAGGCGTACGCGCGAAGCAGAATGGAACCCGTCCGTCTGATCGAGATGGGAAGCGCGATTGGTTTCTGTTTTTTGATCAAACGCGCCGTGATCAATGCCGTCGGCCTTTTGGATGAACGCTATGAAAAAGCTTATTACGAAGATATTGACTACTGCCTGAGCGCCAAGCAGGCAGGGTTTATCTGCGTCATGGCCACAGGCGCTTACGTTTATCACGTGGAGAAAGCGTCCAGCGGCGGAAAAACAAAAAATGTTGATTTTATCCAGAAAAACCGCCGGCGCTTTTTAAATAAATGGGGAGACGTCCAGCGTCTTCTTTTCCCTCTTTACTTGGAAGAGGAATGGGTGCGTTCCGAAAGACTGGCTCAAACGCTGCGCTCCTTGATTCAATGGACGCGAACCAAACACGCTTTCATTGATCTCTTCTGCCATAACCCCCATGGTTACTCGATGAGAGATCTCTTCGAAAAATCTTCTCTCATGGAACACGCCGATATCCGTTTGATCTCCTGCGGCGGGAGCCGCGCCCTTTTCCCCTGGAGAGCGCTGCGCCGCGCCTTGTTGAAAAGAAAAAAACCGTACGGTTTTTACCATTCTTCCCAGCCGAAGGCGGCGCGATTCTTCGACAAGACGCGCTGGCTGCACCGGCTTCAGCCCCTGCAACTTCCTTAAAATAATTTTTGCGGTATAATGGCAGGTAATGAACCTGGCGCTTTTATTGGGGATCACGTTTTTCTTATTTATCTTCGCTTATCGGTTCTACGCCCGTTTTCTTGGCAAGGTTTTTGGTGAAAACCCCAGCCGGCTGACTCCAGCGTATACCCAGACCGACGGAATTGATTACATCCCTACAAAACCCCATATCCTTTTTGCCCATCACTTTTCGGCTGTCGCCGGCGCCGGTCCCATCTTAGGCCCCACGATGGCTCTTTTATACGGCGCTCTCCCCGCCTGGTTATGGATTATCCTGGGGGGTGTTTTCCTGGGGGCCGTCCATGATTTCTCCGCCCTTTTTGTTTCGATTCGGGAGCGGGGTCGTTCGATCGCGGAAGTCGCGCGGACAACTTTGGGAAATACAGGATTTAACCTCTATATTACTTTTATTCTGATCATGGTGGGGTTGGTCACTTCTTCCTTTCTGATTGCCTCGGCGACTTCGCTGACCTCGATGTGGCCGCTGGAAAAACTGGGGCTGACTCCTGCTCAAACGTTTCTTAAAACCGTGACCCTCCCGGATGGAACAATCATGGGCAGGATCGGCGGGATCGCTTCGACGTCGGTTTTGATCATCACCCTCTGTTCGCCTATTTTGGGTTACCTCCTCTACAAGAGAAATCTCTCCGTAAAGATCGCTTACCCTCTGGCGACGGTGATTTGCGTCCTCTCAGTAATTGCCGGATTCTATTATCCGGTCACTCTGGATTTGAATCAATGGATGCTTTTTCTTTCTATCTACGTGCTCTTTGCCGCCGCCGTCCCTGTTTGGATGATTTTGCAGCCGCGGGATTTTATTAATGTCCAGATTCTCTACGCTGGAATTTTACTATTGATAATTTCATTGATCCGCTCCGGATTCTCCGGAATCACTCTCCAAGCCCCTTTGATGAACATCCACCAGGGCATGGAACGATTAGGAGCGCTCTGGCCGATGCTTTTCGTGACGATCGCCTGCGGCGCTATTTCCGGTTTTCACGGGCTTGTCGCCAGCGGCACCACCAGCAAGCAGATTAAGAATGAAACACAGGCGAAAACGATCGGTTATCTTGGAATGCTCGGAGAATCGACTCTTGGCGTTTGCGTGACGCTCGCCGTCGCCGCCGGACTCAGTTTCAGCGACTATCAGAGTATCGTCTGGCCAACCGATCCGGGCGCTCGTTCCAATCCTATTCTCGGATTTTCGCTCGGGGCGGCGAATATTTTTTATCGGGGACTCGGCATCCCTATCCCAATCGGTGTTATTTTCGGCATCCTGTTAGTAGAGGGATTTGTGATCACGACACTCGACGTTGCCGTCCGGCTGAATCGCTACCTCATGGAGGAGTTGTGGCGAATTCTACTTCGGGAACCGCCGAAATGGCTCATGCATCCGTGGTTCAACGCCGGGATCGCTGTTTTTGTGATGTGGTTCATCGCTTATAAAAACGCCTTCAATGCCGTCTGGCCGATCTTCGGCGCCGCCAACCAACTCCTAGCCGCGCTTTCACTCATCGCTGTCTCCATCTGGTTCTACCGCGCCGGACGGAAGACACGATATACCTTGATCCCAGCGTTCTTCATCATCGTGACAACGATCGCTTCACTGGGGGTCTTGCTGCAGAATTACTGGAAATCGAAGAATTGGATATTGATCACGGCGGACGCGCTGCTTCTTCTGCTTTCTATCGGCGTCATCCTGGCGGCCCTACGCTCTCTTCGCCGCCCCGCCGCCCGCCCTTTGGAACCGGCAGATGGCCCCGCTGGAAAACCACCTCTGTCCAAGTGTTGTTAAATGGAGTCCTGCGGGTCGAACGATCAAGCGGCGCTCTTGCGCTGCTCAACGGCTGTCAAAATTTCTCTGATCTCGTTGATGTCGAACGGTTTTTCCAGGGCGTGAACGGCCCCTCTGCCAACCTTGACCTTGATGATTTCTTTCTTATCGAGATACCCCGTGAACAAAATAACTTTGGTGGCTGGAGACAGTTTATTAATTTTCTCGCAAAGCTCCATTCCATCCATCCCCGGTAAAACAACATCCAAGAACGCCAGATCAAAAGTCGTCGTGTTCAAAAGCCGCAGGGCCATCTCCGCGTTTTCGACTACATCGACTAAATAACTGTTGTATTCCGTGAGATGCTTAAAGAGCTCCCGCATTGAGCGATCATCATCCACAACGAGAACCCGTATCGCCGTCCCTTTACCGATGCCGATTTTCTTTTCGATCACTCCCCTGATTTCCGTAATGTTAAACGGTTTTTTCATGCAATCGATGGCTCCCTCTCTTAGGGCCGCCTCGATTTTTTCTTCTTCAGCGAATCCGGTAATAATGACCGTCGTCAGGGAAGGCTGTAGTTTTTTGAGCGCACGGAAAGTTTCAAGGCCATCCATCCCCGGCATCCGCATGTCGACAAAAGCGACGTCGAACGGGATTTCTTGAGCTAATTCAACCGCTTTTGCCCCGTTTTCGACCGCGTGAACTTCATGAGGCATCGAACTCAGCGTGTGGACAAACAGATTTCGAATAGCGGTGTCATCATCAACAATTAACACATTTAGTTTCTTTGCCATGCGGGCTGTCCTCCCCTTTGAATTCTATCCCCTTTTATCTCCTGGCATGCAAGCCACACTCTTTCTGGTCAGGCCTCTCCCACCACCAACGGCCGGCCCGTTCATCTTCACCGGTCTTCACGGCGCGCGTGCAGGGATCACAGCCGATGGAGAGATATCCCTTATCATGTAGTTTATTGTACGGGACGGCGTTTTTCTTAATGTAATCCCACACTTGCTGCCGAGTCCAATCGGCCAGCGGGTTGATCTTATAAATTCCACCGTGATCCTGATCCACTTCTACTTTAGCGACGCCCGTTCTTGTCACCGACTGCTCCCGCCGCAAACCGGTGATCCACGCTTTTAATCCTTTCAACGCCCGTTTTAACGGTTCCACCTTACGGACACCGCAGCATTCTTTCCTGTTCTCGACCGACTGATAGAAGAGATTGTATCCTTTTTGATTCACCATTTTCTCGACCGCGGCGGTGTCAGGGAAATAAGTTTCGATCTGAATTTTGTATTTCTCGCGGATCTCATCCATGAGGTCGTAGGTTTCCTGCGGCAGGCGCCCGGTGTCGAGAGTGAACACACGTGACTTTGGATGGATCTTCACCATCATATCAATCAACGCGACATCTTCAGCGCCGAAACTGGAGGCCAGGGCGATTTGCGGGTGGAATTCTTTGAGAGCCCAGGTGAGGATTTCACCGACAGTTTTCTTCTCGAATGATTCCAAATCGTTCATGCTATAAGTATAGCACTGCTAGAGACTTGTCGCAAGATCATCCTTGAGTTTACTTTCTACATCTCTATCCCCTAAAATCACTCGTGTTTTGTCAACGCGCAAGAGCTCTCCCCCCGAAGATACCTGCCACAGGTCAAATCGTTCAGCGATCGGACCGCCTAACTGCTGAGGATCAATTGTGTTCTGGCCAAATCCTCCTGGATCGGCTAATTCCGGAGCAGCCGTAGCGCAAACAATCCCATTTCCAACGGCCGCCATAATTCTAGCAGGAGATTTAAGAATCTTCTCTTTGGTATCCATTTGTTCAGGTGTCAAATAGAGGTAGGTATTGGCCTCCCCAGCCCATGGACTTTTATAGTAAACGACTAAAATCGTTGTCTGGACCTCTGTTGAGAGTTTTAAAATAGCATCCATCCCAATGTCTAAAGTCGCTAAATGGGTAGGATGATTATCCGTTGGATCCGGCAAGAAAACAATCAAAGGAAGATCTGTCTTTTTCTTTTCCCAATCATCCTTCAAAGTCTGCCGAAGAGCTTGATAAAATTGCACCCGGTCTTTTTCTAAAACTTCGCGTACTTCACGGGTGACGCCGTTTTCAACGATTTCTTGTTTCCTAAAACCAAACCGTAAGAACGTTAATTGGCGGTTGGTGATTCCAAGAACCTTTGCCCCCTCCTCTGTTTCTTGTTCACGCCTTCTTATTTTTTCTTCGTCATTCAATTCCTTTCCGTTAGTGTCCACCATCCTGGCTCCAGTGCTTTTGGAAGTATAGAGAACTCTTACCTTGAAACCTCTCCCGATAAGACTCGTCACTGTTCCTCCAGCGGCAATCTCTAAATCATCATAATGAGGAGAGACGAAACAAACCGTTCCATTTCCCGCCGTTTCCAAATTCCAATCGCCAATCCCTTGCTTGACCGCTCCCCTGACGACACGGGCGATAGAAAACGTTTCAGCGTAAGTCGGGTGCACTTTGCCAAGGTGTCGGCCGAGTCTCAATCGAACTCCCCGGGCAAGCATTCCTCCTTTTGCCGCAGCGCCATAGTCGGTACGAAGCACTTGGCTTTGGTGAGCAGCGATCGCCGTCATTTTTCTCTGAATTTCTTCAGGGGTCAAGAAATGCGCCCAGTCTGTTACTGAAACGAGCGAAGGGGGTTCGTAATAGACGACCCAACCCCCTCTTATTTTCTGACTCAACGCTGTTTTAATTTCCCTCAGTAAACGCTTCCGATCCCGATTTTCCCATTGGGGGGATTTTTCACTAGGCAAAATCACCATCACAGGTTGATAACGATTAATTTCTTCCGGGATAGAGGTTCCTCGAGGGAAAAACAACTGGTTCCCCCTCTGAGAAAGACGCAGGAGCAACCCCTGGATATCATCCAAATCTGGCTCATCAAAAGCTATCACAACAATATTACTATTAGTAGGCAGTGGAGACGCTAGGTTGACATGCTGGGCCGCTTCTTTGGGGTTTAAAGGCTTCACAGAGGATATCGGTCCGTTAATAATTCCGGAAGCAATCTGCCGCCAATCGGGTGGTTCAGTTTTTCGAAAAGCGGGGCGCGCGCTTAAAGAGTCAGTTTTCTTCATGAAATCCTGGCAGGGGGTACAAAATATTAAAATAACTCCAAGGGAACTCCAGAAATAAAACAAAATCCGCATTGGTTTCTAAACGGTATCATACTCCTTCCAGCGGGGTCAAGCTAAAGGAATCAGCTACGGACGGTTGACAATCTTACAGGTGATATGATAAATTTTAGACTTCTCCCATGGAATTACTACAAAACTATTCGTATGTCCTTGTCTTTCTTGTGATTGGGTTCGGTTTTGTGCTGGTGAACACTTTGCTTCCCTTCCTCATCACAAAACCGAGCCGGAATCCCGGGACGGCGGCCACCTATGAAAGCGGCGAGACGCCGATCGGAAGCGCGTGGGTCCAGTTTGATATCCTTTATTATCTATACGCGCTGGTTTTTATCGCTTTTGACGTGGAGGCGGTCTTTCTCTTTCCGGTGCTGGTCGCCTATAAAAGTTTTTCACCCGTTGCGGCGTTTGTCGAGGTAACGTTGTTTGTTTTCATTTTAGGACTTGGAATCGCGTACGCATGGCGCAAAGGAATATTCTCATGGAAGTAAATCCCCAATCCCCGAGGCCGTTTCAGCCAAAAACTCCGCCGCCGGGGTACATGCCGCCGGAGAGCGTGACGCAGTTTTATAAAATTGACGACCTGGTCAACATGGCCCGCGCCAACTCTCTCTGGCCGCTGACGTTCGGTCTGGCCTGCTGCGCGATCGA
>JACOVV010000091.1 GCA_016177145.1 Candidatus Omnitrophota bacterium
CCTGTGCGACGTCAACGAGACGGCGTGTCAGGTAACCGGAGTCGGCCGTTTTTAAGGCGGTATCGGCCAATCCCTTTCGCGCTCCGTGTGTCGAGATGAAATATTCCAACACATTGAGCCCTTCTCGGAAGTTAGAGGTAATGGGATTTTCAATAATTTCTCCCGATGGTTTCGCCATTAACCCTCTCATTCCGGCCAGCTGACGGATCTGAAGTTTGGAGCCGCGCGCCCCGGAGTCAGCCATCATGAAAACAGGGTTGAACGAATCCAACTGTTTAAAAATCAAATCAGAAATCTGGTCGGTTAACTGGGACCAGATGTCGATAACTTTATTGTATCGTTCGCCATCGGTAATGATCCCTTTGCGGTACTGATTGTCCACTTCGCTCACTTCTTGTTTTGCTTTCTCAAGAAGTTTTGGTTTTTCAGACGGAATCCAGAAATCGTTGACTGAAAGCGAGATTCCAGCGCGGGTTGCTTCTTCAAAACCGATCCGCTTTACGTCATCCAACAGGATCACCGTTCGATGGGCGCCAAAACACCTATGGCACTCTTTAATAACCTTGCTGACTCCTTTTTTATCCAGCGTCTCGTTGACAAAAACCATTTCCTCGGGAAGCAGCGTGTTAAAAAGCACTCGCCCAACGGTCGTCTGAATCGTTTCTCCCTTGATCCGCACTTTGATCGGTTGATGGAGACCTGCCACTCCGCTTTGATAAGCGGTAACCACTTCTTGAGGATCCGCGAACATCTTGACGGGAGCTCCGGGAGGAAGAGGTCTTTCTTTGGTCAAGTAATACACCCCTAAAACGATATCCTGGGTCGGAGTCACAATGGGTCTGCCATCGGAGGGAGAGAAAATGTTGTGGGGAGCCAGCGCCAACAAGCGCGCTTCCATTTGGGCTTCAATAGACAGCGGCACATGAACCGCCATCTGATCGCCATCGAAATCAGCGTTGAACGCCGTGCAGACGAGAGGATGAATTCGAATGGCTTTCCCTTCCACAAGAATCGGCTGAAACGCCTGAATTCCCAGACGGTGGAGAGTCGGAGCGCGATTGAGAAGGATCGGATGATCCTTAATCACTTCATCCAGAATATCCCACACTTCCAGTTTCGCTTTTTCGATCATCCTCTTAGCGCTTTTAATCGTATGGACATATCCACGTTCCTTTAATTTACGAATGATAAACGGTTCGAACAATTCCAGAGCCATCTGTTTGGGCAAACCGCATTCCCACAATTTCAATTCAGGCCCGATGACTACCACCGAACGCCCCGAGTAATCCACCCGCTTGCCCAAGAGATTCTGCCGGAATCGTCCCTGTTTTCCTTTTAACATATCGCTTAATGACTTGAGCGGACGGCTCCCGGGGCCCGTGACCGCCCGGCCGTGCCGTCCGTTATCGAACAAAGCGTCAACGGCTTCCTGCAGCATCCTCTTTTCGTTCCGGATAATGATATCAGGAGCTTTTAATTCAATCAGTTTTTTGAGCCGGTTATTTCTGTTAATGACTCGCCGATAAAGATCATTCAAGTCGCTGGTAGCAAACCGCCCGCCGTCTAACGGAACCAACGGCCTCAAATCAGGCGGAATAACAGGAATCGCCTCCAAGATCATGTATTCAGGCTGGTTCCCGGACTTTCTAAAATCCTCGACGATCTTTAAAACCTTGACGATGCGCTGCTGACCTTGTTCCGTTTTTGCCTGGGCCAATTCTTTACGAAATTTCTTGGCCATGGCATCCAGATCGAGTTCTTTGAGTAAGTACTGGATCGCCTCAGCGCCGATCTTCGCCGTAAAGCGTGACCCAAATTTTTCTTGCGCGTCTTGGTATTTTTCTTCACTGAGCAATTCTCTCTTGCGCAAGGGAGTATCGCCGGGGTCCATGACGATATATTCCTCATAGTAAAGTACTTTTTCTAATTCTCGAATGCTTAAATCCAGGAGGTTTCCGATTCGGCTGGGCACGGCTTTGAAAAACCAGATGTGAGATACCGGAGTCGCTAATTCGATATGCCCCATTCGCTCTCTGCGGACTTTTGACAGAGTCACTTCGACACCGCAACGATCACAAACAATCCCCTTGTGTTTAATTCGTTTATATTTGCCGCAGTTGCACTCCCA
>JACOVV010000095.1 GCA_016177145.1 Candidatus Omnitrophota bacterium
GCGTAGGGGCGGGTTTAAAATCCGCCCCTACATCGTTTAATCCGATAATCATTCTATTTTCACGATCTCCGCCCCTGGATAATAATAGGACAATATCTCTTCCATTTTCTTTCCCTGCCTGGACATCCCATACGCCCCCCACTGGCACAAACCAACGCCGTGCCCCCACCCTCTTCCACGGAAAACGATCTGTTGGTTTTGAATGTCAACGGTGAAAAAAGTGCTTCGGATCTCGTTAGGCCCCGCCGCCAGCCGGAACGCGTTCGCGCTCATGTTCAGTTGTCCATCGGGATGAAAAAGAATCAAATCCAAGGCGCGTCCGGCGGCATCGTTCCTGATCATTTCAATACCATCAATATCCTTCAAAGGATAATCCGCTTTTTTCAACCGCGCCAAGAGTGTCTCTTTTGACATATCCGTTTTCCAATAGAAATGAGGTGAACCGGCGCAAAAAGAGCATTTGACCCCCAACAAAGGAGGAATTTCTATCTTCCACAGTTCATTACTCGCTAGAGTATTCCCCCCGCAGGCCGCGTGGAAATACGCGGGAAATATCTGGTTATTCCAGACCAAGACAATTCCTCGCGTCGCCTCTACAGCCCTGTTGGTTCGTCTTTTTTCTGAAGTGGCTCCTCCATAAACCTGCGAGAAAACATCCGAGGTAACGTCAAAATCTTTACTTTGAGAAACCGTCGTTTGATAGATAGCGTACGTCCGCGCCGCTACCGCTTGAGCTCTCAGCACCTCCGACGGCCAACGATGGGAGACTTCATGATACAGCACTCCTTGCAGATAGTCCTCCACATCCACGTGATTGACAACCAGCAGTGTCTGATTTTTTTGCCGATAGACATCCATCCCTCCGCGGAAATGGCGGCCATTGACGGTAATGAACCCCCTCTGGGATTCTGGAATCCGAACAGTAACGCCAAAAACAGGAAACTCCTGTTCTCCAAACTGAACACCTGCTGTGGTAGCAGTAACTTTGATATCTTTCAGGGAACCTCCCTGAGAGATTAATTCCTGGTTATAGGGAAGAAGGATTTGATAGCTCCCATTGATAGTCAGTGAGAACTTTGAGACGTTTTGGAGAACGGCCACGCGGATAGTCTGGGCATAGCCGTAGGAATAATTAAATGCAAATAGAATTAACGCAAGTAGGGGCACCCCTTGTAGTCGCCCTTTATCAGGGCGGGCCCTCGGCTTCGCCGAGAGGCGAGCACAAGGTCCGCCCCTACGTTGAATGATGGAGCGAGGACGGCACTTTCTCTGGTCCAAGGATTTCATCGCCGCCAGAAGTTTGAGAAAATCAAAAAACCCAAAGAGAGGAAAACGCTTACGAGGATACAAGAGGCCAGAGGAAAATAAAAACTAAAATTCTCGCGACGGATGGAAATATCTCCCGGAAGACGCCCCAGCCACGGCAGTTGGGGTAAATGTCCCGAAAACGTGAGGAGCAACCCCACGATAAAAAGTATCACGCTAAATCCCATCAAACTTTTTCCTAGAAAACTCCATTCCGACATCACTCAAACAAACTCCCCTCTTCTTCTTTTTTCTTCCACTTAATTCCTAAATGCTCGTAGGCAAAACGGGTCAATTCCCGTCCTCTTGGAGTTCGTTTTAGGAACCCAATTTTCAATAAAAACGGTTCGACCACATCCACAATGGTATCACTTTCTTCATTGAGCGTCGCCGCCAGAGATTCGATGCCGACAGGCCCACCGTCATAAAATTCGCAGATCGTCTTGAGTACCTTCCGGTCAACGGCATCTAAACCGGCGGAGTCCACTCCATGCAAGGAAAGCGCCTGGCGGGACGTTTCCCCGTTAATGGCGCCGTTCCCGCGTACCTGCGAAAAATCCCGCACTCGTCGCAAGAGCCGGTTTGCTATCCTCGGAGTTCCCCGCGAACGCCGGGCGATCTCCAGACAGCCGTCGGGGTCAATGTTAATTTCAAGAATCCGCGCCGATCGGCGGATAATCTCGACTAAATCCTCCGGTTCGTAGAAATTAAGATGGTGAAGCATCCCAAACCGTCCTCGAAGCGGAGAACTCAAAAGTCCCGCCCGTGTCGTCGCTCCTACCAGAGTAAAACGCTTCAGATTGAACTTGATCGTTTTCGCGTACGGCCCTTTATCGATGACAAAATCAATCTGGTAATTCTCCATGGCCGGGTATAAAAATTCTTCCACGACTTTTGAGAGACGATGGATCTCGTCAATAAAAAGGATATCTCCCTGGTTTAAGTTGGTGAGGATTCCGATTAAGTCTCCAGCCCTCTCGATGGCCGGCCCCGAAGTCGCCGTAATTTTTGCCCCCATTTCCGCGGCGAGGATATGCGCTAAGGTTGTTTTTCCAAGTCCCGGCGGCCCTGAAAAAAGCAGATGCTCCAGCGGTTCATTTCGTTGTTTTGCCGCTTCCAGAGCGATGGTCAAGGTCTGCCGCATCTCCTGCTGTCCGATAAATTCCTCTAACTTCTGTGGGCGGAGCGAGAGATTAAAAACGACATCCTCATCCATCTCCATTGGCCCCACAAGAGTCTTCTGGTCCGGATCAAACTCTTCTATCGGTCCCCCCTTCAATTGACCACCGCCTTCTGCGCTCTCTGTTTATAGACTTCGTTGAGTAAATCTTCCACCGTTTTAATTTCACGATTTCGTTCCAGCGCTTTCTCTACCATCTGTTTCGCTTCCTGCCTTGAATATTGGAGCTGTAATAAAACCTCCACTGCTTCCGCCTCAAAATTGCTTTGGACTCCCGCAGGCCTTGAAATCATCGGCTCATCCTGAATCAACGCGAACTTGCCGATCTTCCCCTGAAGCTTCGCGATAATATCACGCGCCCGTTGAATCCCGATCCCCGGCAATGATTTTAGAACAACCACGTCCCCCCGATCAATAGCTTTCGCGATCGTGGAAATCGGCACCGCCAGCGCTTTCACCGCCGCCTTCGGTCCCACCCCTGAGACTGTGATGAACTGCTCAAAGAATTCCCGCTCCACTTCGTTGGAAAACCCGATCATCACCGGATAGGAACGGGAGGGTTCGTTCTGGTAATAATGATAAATGACTAATTGGATCGCCTGATCCACCGCCAATTTCCCCTGAGAGACCAAATGCTCCTGAATTGCTTTGGGAACGGTCACCTCATAGGTAATCCCGCCGACTTCGATTAATAGAATATGTTCTTTTTTCTCTCTAAGGATGCCTGATAAGCGTGAGATCATGGCTTATTTCTTTGTCATTCCGGGTGACCCTGAGCGAACCCTTCGACTTTGCTCAGGGTAAACTCCGCGAGTCGAAGGGGAGTCGAGGAATGACATTGCGTTAGTCGTTTCTCCTCAAGTCGTCCGATATTTGCATGTGCCAATGCCAATGCTAATGCATCCGTCACATCAAGCGGACCGGAGAGCGTTTTAATTCCTAAAAGATGACAGACCATTCTTTGAACTTGTTCCTTGCTGGCCCCTCCGTTGCCCGTAACCGCTTTCTTAACACGAGTTGCCGCGTAACTGACAAGGGGAATTTTTCTTTGCGCGGCCGCCAGGCAGATGATTCCACGGGCGTGTCCCATTAAAATCGCCGTGACCGGATGGTCATAGTGAGAATAGAGTTGTTCCAGGACAACCACATGGGGATTTTGTTCTTCAAGAAAAGCGAAAAGCTGGGTATGCAGGATGTCTAATCTTTCTTCCAAGGGAATCGTTCTGGCGCTTTTGAAAACGCCATACGCTTTCAATAATGGAGCCGCCCCTGCTTCAATCAACCCATATCCAGTCCGCTCTAACCCCGGATCAATCCCTAGAATGCGGAAGGAGGTGGCCATGGAAGGCATTATAACACAAGAAGAAATGCGATAGTAGGATGGCCTTCGCCATAACACCGGTTCTTCTTAATAAATCCTGGCAACGGCGCAGCCAACAAAATAGGCGATCCCAAAAGCTATTAATCCAACCAAAACCACCATCAGCTTTTTCATGATGTTTCTCACTTTCTCTCCCCTTCTGGAAACCCAGAAACCCACGCCTTGTCTGCCCATATTCGGTACTGCTTGATCAAATCCCCTCTACTTACCAATTCAGCTGCTTAACAAAAAATTCGAACCCCCACTTGGAAGTTCGAACTCTCTATACCTATGGAATGACCTTCCTCAATAAAGGCCTTTTTAAATCGGTTAAAGTCTATATCATTCTCCTCGCCTTGTCAAGAGTTGGGCGTCTTTTTTTAGAGAACCTCTATCACAAATAACAATTATGGGTTACAGACGGACTGAGGATGAAGCCAGCCCAAGATTTTTCTTGAGTTGATTGAATTGCTGCTGGAGCCCTTCGGGAAGGTGAGCGCCGAATCTCTGGAAGAATTCCTCGGTTTGCGTGAGTTCTTCTTCCCATTTCTTGCTGTCATCTATTGAAAAAAGTTTTTCTAGGTTAGCCGGCGGCAGATGGAGCCCTGAAAGATTCAGATCTTTGATCTCCGGGATCAAACCAATAGGAGTTTCTTTGGCGGATGCTTTGCCTTCACTTCGGTCAATGATCCATTTTAAGACACGGATATTCTCGCCAAAGCCGGGCCACAGGAATTTGCCGTTTTCATCTTTTCTAAACCAATTGACGAAGAAGATTTTTGGAGGATGAGTTAATTTTTTGCCGATCCCAAGCCAATGAGCAAAATAGTCTCCCATGTTGTAGCCGCAGAACGGAAGCATCGCCATGGGATCCCTTCGTAAAACGCCGACGGCGTGCATTGCCGCCGCGGTTGTCTCTGAGCCAAGACTGGCTCCCACATAAACACCATGCTGCCAGTTGAAACTTTCATAAACCAGCGGCATTAAATTTGTTCTTCTTCCGCCCAAAATGATTCCTGAGATGGGAACTCCTTCGGGATTATCAAATTCCTTGGATAAGGTTGGACATTGTCGAAGGGAAACAGTAAATCTGGAATTAGGGTGGGCGGCTGTTTTTCCCTGCGCAGGGACGAATGAATCTCCCCGCCAATCCAGCAGGTTTCCGGGAGCTTCTTGAGTTAATCCCTCCCACCACGGTTCGTTGGTATCCTGATCCAACGCGGTATTAGTGAATATGACGGGAGATTCTCCTCCTCTTTTCAACGCCTGCATCATGACCGGGTTGGTCTTATCAGACGTCCCAGGAGCGACACCAAAGAACCCCATCTCGGCGTTCATCGCCCAGAGCCGGCCGTCTTTGCCGACACGAAGCCACGCGATATCATCACCCAGAGTCCACACCTTGTAGCCGGGCAGTGTGGAGCGCAACATCGCCAGATTGGTTTTACCGCAGGCGCTGGGGAACGCGGCCACCAAATAACTGATTTTCCCTTGCGGGTCTTCCACGCCGATCACGATCATGTGTTCCGCCAGCCATCCTTCTTTATATCCTATATAGGAAGCAAGCCGCAGAGAAATACATTTCTTTCCCAGTAACGCATTTCCGCCATAACCGGAGCCGATACTCCAGATGAGGCTTTCCTCCGGGAAATGCATGATAAA
>JACOVV010000096.1 GCA_016177145.1 Candidatus Omnitrophota bacterium
GCTTGGCGAAGCATCCACTAAAGAGATAGCCGTCAATAAAGACGCCCAGGGGTTTGTTGAAAATAAACAGGCCGCTTTCGAAGGCGGCGCTGTCGCGGGTAATGCCAGAAAAGAATTGGAGCGCAAAAGTGGCAAGAAAGTTATCAGTAAAGAAAATTATAAAAAATTGCCACAAAACAAAAAACTACTAAGCGTGAATTTTCTTTGAATTGATTTCCAATATCCCCCCGCACATTGTCCCAACCACCCAAGCCGCGAATTGGAGTTCATCCATAAGGTTGTCGTAGCCGGTTTACCTTTTGGGCTATTTTTTGATATAGTGGTATAGCTTCGGTCGGTAAGATCTTAATGTGGACCGCGATCTCGCCGGCGGTTCGAATTGGTTGCTGGCGGGTCCGATATAAATTTGATACCGAAGGAGAAACGATTGAAGAAGACCCGCGGCAAAACCATTGGGGCTGTGACAGGGATGGTCATTGCGGGAGGCGTTCTCCTTCTAGGTTATTTGAATATTACCTGGAATTCTGAAGTCCTGCGTTCGTGCGTCCATTTCCTGTCAGGGGTACCTCTATTTTTGTTTTTCGGTCAACTGAACCTTCCTGAAGTTTTCCAAGCGGAATGGGTTCAGAAAATTCTCTTTCTCATCTACTGGGCGCTGGTTGGGGGGATTCTCGGCTGGCTTTTGGGGAGCCGGCGTTTACCCCTTCAAGCGACGGCGGCTGTGATCATCTTAGCTCTCGTGATTTCCCATAGGATGGTCCAAGTGAGAGTAGAGCGGGAATTAGGCGAGATATCGGAAGCTTTGGGTAAACTTTTCACCGGGAGAGTCGAGTTCGTTATCGAGGAGGGAAAACCTTAATGTCAGCTATGATGATTGAGATCTGGGGAAAGGTGTTTATCGCGGCGATCCTCACGGTTGTGATCGCTAAGTTTTTCGGTTGTCCCTGGGATATTTTTCTGATATTTGCAACCGCTTATATCGGCTGGGCAGTTATGCTGATCCTTTTCATCTTCCTCGACACATGGATCCGAGGTCTTTGGAAAAAATGAACAAATCCCTTACCTTAGTAACTCTGGCCGCTTTGCTTGTCTTAGGAAGGATTGAAGAAGTTCCCGCCCACGCGGCCGAACTGGACAAGGTTAAGAGAGTCATCGCTGTCAAAAAAGCGATTGCCGAGAATCCGGATTCCGTCGGAGCCCACCGGGAATATCAAGACGTCATGATCGAAGAAGGGTGGAAGACCCAAATCCTTGAAGAGTATGCCGGGCGGCTCAAAAAGGAACGAACCGCCGAAAATCTTTACCTCTTGGGTCGGCTCCAAGAAGGAGAGGAAGAAGCAAAAACTTTCGAGACACTGGTCAAAGAGTTCCCGGAGTTCGCGTGGGGTTATTACGGACTTGGCTTCATGAAGGATGTCGAGGGGGACGTTGACGAAGCTATCCGTCTCACCGAGAAGGCCGTTGAACTGGACCCCCAGAACGCCTTATTTTACCGGAAGCTGTCTGACTACCATAAAGCCAACGGCGAGATTGAAAAATCGCTTCAGACAATCGAGAAAGGACTGCGGGTCCTCCCTGATGATCCGGATTTGTTATCCGATCACGCCGACCGCTTGTATCTTCTTAAGCGATACGACGAAGCACGCGCCGACTTGGAACGCGCTCTGGGACAAGAACCCGATCATCAAAGCGCTCAGCGGCAGATGCTCTTTCTCTTAACGGAGACCAAAGAGTCTAAAGAAGCCGTCGCTGTCGGAGAACGATATTTATCCTCTTGGCCTAATGACCGGCCATGCTGGGCGAAGCTGGCACAGAATCATCTGGCGCTTTTCGACCGGCGCCACGATATCGAAAGTCTCCTGGCGGCCGAGAAGGCCTGTGAGAAAGCGATCCAGGCCGATCCGCTCGACTTAGACGCCTACTACCTGTTGATTGACTATTTCAGCGACCGGAACTGGTGGGTGCACGCGCTCTATTACAACAACAGCGCGATGAAACTAACCGATCCGGAGGCGGAAACCTACGGCAGTTTGGAACATAACTTCGAATGGATTCCCGCTCACAAGATGGGAACCAGTTCGTTTCGAATCGAGGCGGTCGAACCCTCTTCTCTTGATTCTGGCGCTTCTTCTCCAGGGCGGGAGCACGTCGTCCAGGCGATCGCCGCCATGAGAGAGAAAGATTATCGCAAGGCGCGGATTTCTTTAAAGAAGGCCTCGGAGCTAGCCCCAGACGATCCACTGATTCAGTACCATCAGATTCTGATGAAAATGTTTGACGAAGCGGTCGTGGGGGGGACGATCGAACAGCTCCATCAATACCGCGACGCGGTCAAAGCAGGCGCTGGGATCAACCTCGATACCTTTGAGGTTTTCACGGAACCGTTCGAGGGGTATCTCAAGCGCGACCTCACATCGCCGGAGATTCATGAGGCGTTCGGCGACATCTTTGACGCGGATCCCAGCGGTCCCTATCGAAAGTCGGCTCTTCGGTATTACGAGAAGGCGATCGAACTGGGGGGCGAGCGGGCTAGAATTTCAGAGAAGATCAACGCGATCCAATCGGCAGGAAAAAAGTAGAAGAACGGAGGAATCTATGAGACGACTCATTTCATCGTGCGCGCTTTTAGGGATCCTTTTGATAATCGCATCTCCTGTTTTCGCGGAAGGTGGGATTATCGGGAAGATGCGCGGGGTGCTTAAGAAAATGAATGAACCGGATTCTGGGAAGAAAGTGGAGGCCTTCCCTGAAAAAGGGGTCGGCGAAGAAAAGGAGAAAAATGACGAGACGCTGATTGAAGAAGATCAGGGTGAAATCGCTCTGGAAGAAAAGAAGGAATTCATCGAGACCAAGGGGCAGAGAACGCCGATGGGCTCCACGGTGGATGAAAACGGCAATACCGTCACCACCTCAAAAACTGACAACGACGTCTGGATCACCGAGGTGACCGATCCGAATGGCAATCTCATCTCGACGAAGAAAAGAATTGATCTGCCTGGGGGAGGTGAAAAGATTGAGATTAAAAACCATCAAACAGGTGAGATCTCCCAGGTGATGACCGGCACGCTGGGGCAAAAGACAGGGGCTTTCGAAAAGCTGGCCGATGGGACCAAGATTATGAGGACTTATGAGAACGGAAGAAAGTCGGGTTCCAAAGTCACTCATCCCAACGGCGGCGTGACCAAGACCGTTTTTGATGCGGAGGGGAAACCCCAGTATGGCAAAACATTCGACAGCCAGGGGAATGTGTTGGCGACTCTGGGAAGAAAAGATTTTGAGAATGGGTCTTCCATGGTCTGGGAAACAGACAGCCGCAAAAAAACCACTACCAGCACTTACACCGAACCGGACGGTTCCGTGATCTGGGAAACCAAAGATGACCAAACCGGCGAGACGCTCAACCGGGCCGGGTTAAACGCCGACGGGAGCCGGATTCTCTACCAGACGGGTAAATACGCCGACGATGCCTTCCGGCAGGGAGGAGTGGTTGCAGCCGACAAAACCACCTCCGGCCAGGACTGGAAGCGAAATACGGAAGAGTATCAAAATCAGTTTGAGATGGATGAGCAGGATGAATTTGAGCTGGACCGGGAGCTCTTTAGCCAGATGAACGGCGGGGATCCGGTGACCGGAAGGGATCTGATCGTCTCCAGCCGTTTTACCAGTCATAACGAATCGTCCGAGAGCGAAGGGCACGGCCGCGAGCTCGACTGGGAGGGGACCAGTCAAACTCAGTCCGGTTATGAGGTCCGCGGGGTAGATCCCAAGGGGGCATATGAAGTCAAGCCGCTGGGAAACCCCGTGGCGGTCGAAGGACTCGGCAAGACGCCGTCACAGGCCTTGATGAACGCCATGAACGACGCCTCGCATACGGTCGCGACCCACATCCAGAGCGAGTTTGTGGACCACCAGCAGAGCACCCAGGAGATGAGGGGAGAGGAAATAAAGGACTGGTCCTTTCAAAAGAGCGTCCGTGACGACTCGCAACACGACAGTTTTGTGGTGTTTAAAGATTATGTCGTAGAGAGCGTCAGCCAGGCCGACACCGGCGAATACCAGGTCAAACTCAAAGCCCGCCCCGGCGTGACCACGAAACGGTAAGAGAAAGAACGAGAAGGTTGAACAAAGTTCGAAAAGTATGGTAGGGTATCCTTCATGAATCTTCAAGACGCGTGGGAAAAAGCGCTTAAACATACTGAGATTATTCGGCCGAGGGTGCAGGAACTTTCCACCTTCTCGGCAACGAAGCTTTCCTATATTTCTTTGGCGGAGTCGGCCGTGAATCAGGGGGATACGGTTGTCCGCCGGGGTGAAGTCGTGGTGGAAAAACCGGCGCTGATTCTTCCCGGTTACAGCCCGCAGTTCGAAGGATTCGACTTTGGCGAGGAATTGAACCGGGATTTCCTGACCAGTTTCTTTTTAGTGAGGGGGGTCAGTTTCCCTTCTTTGCGGTACAGCAACCGGACGGCTTCTCTGGATCTTTGCGAGGGAGAGCTCAAGAAGTGGATCGGACACCATCTTGAGGAATTACAGCGGCAGGAAGACGTTCACACGGGACTCATCACCGGCCCCGAGGACTGCTGGCAGTTCTCCGTGATGGTCTTCATCGCCAGCCAGGTCACCAAGCAGGCGGAAGGGGATATCAAGAGACTTCTAGACCGCCACCGCAGAGGGAATAACTAGGAGAGGTGTCCGAGCGGTTGAAGGAGCCGGTCTCGAAAACCGGTAGAGGCGCAAGCTTCTCGTGAGTTCGAATCTCACCCTCTCCGCCAAATTTTGCTGTGCAAAATTTGGCGAGATCTCGCCAAAAGCCTTTTAGGCTTTTGGCGGATCCGTTCTTCTTCGCCCTTCGGCAACTAAGACAATGGTAGGGCTTCGAAGCAACTTCGTTCTCTGCATGTAATACTATGTAAGGCGAAGAAGAACGTTGCTGCGAAGCTCCACCGAGTTTTTCTATATTCAAGGAGCGAAGCAGAACGAACGACGGTCTTAGGCGCCAATAGCTCAGCCTGGATAGAGCACCTGCCTACGAAGCAGGTTGCCGCAGGTTCAAATCCTGCTTGGCGCATTCTTCTTCGCCCTTCGACAAGAAAGACTCCGGTGGGGCTTCGAAGGAACTTCGTTCTGATAGAGGCGAAGAAGAATGTTGCTGTGAAGCTCTACCATCGTTTTAGTTGCTGTAGAGCGAAGCAGAACAACTTCTTTCGATTCCCCTTGCGGATGGAATCCCTCCAGTGATAAAACTATAGATAACAAGAAAGGGGAAAGCACCATGAAAACTTACCAATCGTTGCTGACGTTACCTTTGATTTTCTTCGGGGCAGTTTCCTTAACCGGCTGCGCGGTGATCGAGGACGGCCAGACCGGCATCCGGAAAACCATGGGGAAGATCGAAGACCAGCCGCTGTCAACCGGCGTCCAGGCCAATATTCCCTTCTTCGCGGAGGTCGAGACTTGGAACACCAAGGTTCAAGAGGTCAAAGAGAGCGCCGACGTCCCAAGTTCCGAAGGACTGATTGTTCAGTTGGATATCAGCTTGCTCTTTCGTATCGAACCACAAAATGCTCCTTTAGTCCGTAAGACCATCGGCCCTTATTACCGGCAGACGGTCATCGAGCCCTACATTCGCGACGCCGTCCGCTTGGTCGTCAGCGCGTATCCGGTGAAAGCGACTTATAGTGAGGAAGGAAGGGCGAAAATTTCTAAAGAGGTCCTTGCTCATTTAAAGGAAAAATTGGAGCCAAGAGGGATTACCGTTGGAGATATTCTGTTGCGGGATATTCGCTTGCCTCAGCGGTTCAAGGAGAGTATCGAGGCCAAGCTTCAGGCGGAACAGCAGGCGCTTCAAAAAGAGTTTGAACTGCTGAAAGCCAAAAAAGATGCCGAGATTGAAATTGCCCGCGCCGAAGGAACCGCCAAAGCGCAGGAAATCATCCAGGCCACGTTATCTCCACAGTACCTTCAGTATCTCTGGGTGAAGAATTTGCAGGACAATCAAAACGTGACCTACGTCGCGACGGAAGCCAATATGCCGCTCTTTAAATCAGTGGAGGGGGCTTATAAGATCGGGGCGCGGCCTTCTAAAACGGGAGAATAGCGGTTTGGCTCTCCTGGATCTCTCTCAGATGGATCAGCATTACATGCGCGAAGCGCTCAAGCAGGCCAAGCGGGCGGGGGAATCAGGAGAGGTACCGATCGGCGCGGTGATTGTTCATAAGAATCAGGTCATCGCGCGGGCCTACAATCAGGTTGAGCTTTTACATGACCCGACCGCCCACGCCGAGATGATCGCCATCACTCAGGCGGCGGACCATCTTAAAAATGAGCGGTTGCTCGATACCTGGATCTACACGACGCTTGAACCGTGCGCCATGTGCGCCGGCGCAATGGTGCTGGCGCGGATCAGTCGATTGATCTATGCCGCCGCCGATCCCAAAGCCGGCGCCTGTGGGTCGGCGATCAACGTGGTGCGCACCGGAAAGTTGAACCATCAGCTGGAAATTACGCGCGGTGTCCTGGAAGAAGAAAGCCGTCCGCTGATCCAGGCGTTTTTTAAGGAGAAACGAAAATAATTAGGGGCCTGGCCCCTAATTCAGTTTCTACGCTTCACGAACGACGGTTTTTGGGAGAGGTGTCCGAGCGGCCGAAGGAGCGCGCTTGGAAAGCGCGTAGACCGCAAGGTCTCGTGGGTTCGAATCCCACCCTCTCCGCC
>JACOVV010000097.1 GCA_016177145.1 Candidatus Omnitrophota bacterium
AGCCATCGCCTGTGAGACAAAAAACTGGGCGCACTCCGCCCCCCAGGCGATCATCATCGCGGCTAAAATAACGGCGGGAAAAGTCCATAAGGCGTGCCAGGCATCCATAATTGGGAGGCATTATACCATATCTTTACGCGGCTTCGGCTCTCTGGAAGGCTTTTTGCTTGAGATGGTCCATGTCCTGACCGTCTTCAGGATAGAAGCTCCAAGCGACTGCTTTGCTTCTCAAGTAGTGCTTGATCGATTTCTGAATCCGTTCCAATAAACTGAGTTCGGCGGGACGTTCTGAAACCACAAAAAGATAAAACGCGTTCTCCCGCGGATAGTAGAATAACCGGTCACTAGAACGAATTTGACTTTCAAGGAAACCCCGCAAGGATTCCAATCGTTCACCGTGGAATTCTTCATCTTCGGGTAAAGAAAAAATAATGATCAACAATGGATTGCGCTCCAAAGCGGCATCTAATTTGTATTCTTCAAAAATGGAAAGTAATTCTAACGTTTCGCTATAAACAGGGAGAGTCAATGAACAAACAGTCCCTTTTCCTTGCGAGGATTCAATCCAGATCCTGCCGCCGTGCCGTTCTATAATCTGCCGGCAAATCGACAGCCCCAAGCCGGTCCCCTGGGCCCCGGGCCCTACTTTTCGGTGAAGCTGTTCAAACTTGTTGAAAAGCTTGTGGATCTGATCGCTGGGAATACCCATTCCGTGATCCTTGACCGAAATTTTTACATAGCGCGCATCCTTCCAGCTTCCCCAATCTCCCTCCGGACAAAGGGCCGCCTCTAAAACAACTTCTCCTGGCTGCTCGGCAAATTTTAACGCGTTCTCAAGCAGGTGTCCCAGCACTTGCCTCACACGGCCAGCGTCCACGTAAACCGGCGGGAGTTCTTTGGGAAAGTGAGTGACCAGCCGCATTTTCTTCTGAGAAAGCAACGGCGCCAGCGAAGCTTCAATGCTTCCAATAAGCGGCTCAATCGAAGTTGCCCCTTTCTTAAAACGAACTCCTCCCGTCTCCAACCGGGAAAGATCCAGAAGATCATTGACCAACCGCGTGAGCCGATCCGTATTCCTCTTGACGATCCTTAAGAACTCTTCCTGCCTTGGGTTCAAATCTCCTAAAGCACGGTCGAGCAGCAATGACACCCCTTCCTTGATAGAAGTCAATGGAGTCCTTAATTCATGCGAAATCACCGAGACAAAATTCGATTTCACGTCGTTTAACTGCTCCAGCCGCTCCTTCGCGCGATCGAGTTCTTCCTTGAGCTGTCTCATCCGCGCTCCGATATCAGCGGATTCACCGCTGATCCCCTTCCTGTGTCTTTTCGGGAAGAAATTCATTTCTTTGATTTCTCCAGTAATTCTTTGATCCTGGCCAAAAAGGGTTCCGATTCAAACGGTTTGACCCAATAGTCGTCCGCGCCGCATTCCTTGGCCAGATCCTTGTCTTTTTCCTGGACCCTGGCGCTAAACATCATCACGGGTATCTTTTGAAACTTCTCATCGAATTTCAGAATCCGGCAGACTTTGTAACCGTTAATCTTGGGCAGCATGATATCCAGAATAATCAAATCGGGATTTTCAAAACGCGCCTTATCTAACCCTTCCTGTCCATCGCAGGCGACGGAAACTTTGTATCCCCGTGTCTGCAGGCGCACCTGAACGGCCGCCGCCAGATCTGGTTCGTCTTCAATGAGCAGTATGTGTTTTCCTGTCATTTCAATCATCGTTAAGCCCCCGCCGCCGACACGGCATTGTCCTTTTTCTCCGATAATAATTTCTTGATCTTCCCAAAAAGAATGTCCGGCTCAAAGGGTTTCACCAGATAGTCATCCGCCCCGCACTCTTTAGCCAGTTCTTTATCTTTTTCCTGCGCTCTGGCGCTGAACATTAAAATCGGGATATTTCTGTGTTTCTCATCGAACTTGAGCATCCGGCAAACCTTATAGCCGTCCATCTTAGGGAGCATGATGTCTAAGATCATCAGATCAGGGGGCTCCGAACGCGCTTTATTCAAAGCCTCCTGGCCGTCGCACGCGACGGAAACCTGATACCCCTTGATTTCCAACCGGACTTTGACCGCGGCCGCCAAGTCCGGTTCGTCTTCCACCAATAGAATTTTCTTCGTCGTAGATTCCTCTCCCGCCTCTATCATGTCCTGAATACCTCCCGTAACGTGGTCAACAGCATCTCTGAGTCAAACGGTTTGACGATGTAGCTTTTTACCCCTAATTTAAGCGCTTTCTTAGCCGCTTCTTCTTCGCCAAGGCATGTCAACGCCACGATAGGAATCTCTTCCGTTTTCTGGTCTGACTTCAACTGCCGGCAAACTTGAAAACCGTCCATCTCCGGCA
>JACOVV010000094.1 GCA_016177145.1 Candidatus Omnitrophota bacterium
GGCAACCACAGGGGGTTGCCCCTACAATAATATTGTCATGAAGAATTTAATCGTCCAAAAATACGGCGGCAGTTCGGTCGCCAATCCCGAACGGATTAAAAACGTCGCCAAACGGGTTGTCCGTTACAAACAAGAAGGACATTCACTGGTCGTTGTCGTCTCAGCATTGGGAGACACCACCGATGAATTGCTGGATCTCGCGGGTCAGATTACGGAAAATCCGCAGGATCGTGAATTGGACATGTTGTTGGCGACGGGAGAACAAATTTCCGTGGCTCTGCTGGCGATGGCGATTCACTCTTTGGGGCATGAGGCAATTTCGTTCACGGGAGCCCAGGTAGGGATTGTGACGGATGCTTCTCACACCAAAGCGCGGATTCTCGATATCAATTCCAGGCGGATCGAGCAGGAGTTAGCCAAAAATAAAATCGTCATCGTTGCCGGATTTCAGGGAGTGACACTTAATCAGGATATTACGACGTTAGGACGCGGGGGATCGGATTTAACGGCGGTGGCTCTGGCCAAGGCGTTAAAAGCCCCGACTTGTGAAATTTATACAGATGTAGACGGTGTTTACACCGCCGACCCGCGGCTAGTGCCAAATGCCAGAAAGCTGGAGCGAATCAGTTACGAAGAGATGCTGGAAATGGCATCGCTCGGTTCGCAGGTGATGCAGGCTCGCTCCATCGAAGTCGCCAAAAAATTCGGCGTGACGATCCATGTCCGCTCCAGTTTTCATGATCGGGAAGGAACCTTAATTTCAGAGGAGGTCAGTTCCATGGAAGAGGTGCTTGTCAGTGGGGTGAGCTTAAACAAGAAAGAAGCAAAGATCACTGTTTGCGATGTGCCGGACAAGCCGGGCGTCGCCGCCAAAATTTTCGGCGATGTGGCCAAGGCGGACGTGAACGTGGACATGATCGTGCAAAACGTCAGCCGGACCGGGCAAACCGATATTTCGTTTACAGTGGAGAGCGCCGAATTAAAGAAAGCGATCAAAGCGGTTGAGAAAGTGGCTAAAGAAGTGGGAGCCGGACAGGTGACTAGCGATGAAGATATCGCGAAGGTTTCGATCATCGGCGTCGGGATGCGAAGCCACACCGGCGTCGCGGCGAAGATGTTCGAAGTATTGGCTTCAAAGAAAATCAATATTGAAATGATCTCGACTTCAGAGATTAAGATCTCGATCTTGATCCGCAAGCAGAACGCCGAAGAGGCGGTCAGGGCGCTGCATGACGCGTTTGAGTTACAGAAGAGAGAGGGCAGAAGACAGAAGACAGAAGACAGAAAATAGAAAATCTGAACTCTGTCCTCTGATTTCTGGCCTCTGAACAATGCGATATGAAAATTACTCTCTACGACACTACACTCCGGGACGGCACCCAGGGGGAAGGGATTTCTCTCTCCGCCAACGATAAACTCCGCCTGGCCCAACGGATGGATGAGTTCGGCATCCACTATATCGAAGGGGGATGGCCGGGGTCTAATCCCAAAGACGCCGAGTTTTTCCAAAGGGCCAAAAAGCTCAAGCTCAAAAACGCCAAGCTGGCCGCTTTTGGAAGCACCCGGCGGGCTGATCTTTCCGCCGGCGAAGACCCAAACTTAAAAGCACTGTTAAAGGCCGAAACCAAGGCCGTCACAATCTTCGGCAAGAGCTGGGACGTGGATTACCGAAATCGTGAGCGACGTGAAACGCCATATTTCAAAGCCACTTGGAATCCATGTCCACAACGATTCGGACATGGCGGTCGCTAATTCCATCGCCGCGGTCGAAGCCGGCTGTTCTCAGGTGCAGGGGACGATCAACGGCGTCGGTGAACGGTGCGGGAACGCGAATCTTGTCTCAATCATCGCTAATTTGAAATTAAAACTAGGAGTTGATTGTTTACCGGATGAGAAACTGAAGCAGTTGACGGAACTCTCTTATTTTGTCAGCGAAATCTGTAATCTAAAACATCCCAATAGTCTTCCCTATGTGGGGGGAAGCGCGTTTGCCCACAAGGGGGGAGTTCATATTGACGCGGTCAGGAAAAACCCGCAGACGTATGAGCATGTCCATCCGGATAAGGTTGGGAATACCCGCCGCGTTTTGATCTCCGAGCTGGCGGGCCGGACCAGCATCACGCTGAAGGCGAAGGAGCTAAGTCTTGACCTCCAAAAGAAAGACCCAAAGACTCAAAAAATTCTCAAACTGATTCAAAAATTGGAAAACGAAGGTTACCAATTTGAGGCGGCGGAGGCCTCTTTTGAGCTTTTGGTCCGCAAGGCGGTCAAAAAATATAAACCGTTCTTCGAGTTGAAAGGTTTCCGCGTGGTGATTGATCGCAGCAGCGCTAAGTTAACCTGCGAGGCCTCGATCAAAATCAAAGTGGATGGCGTTGAAGAACATACCGCCGCCGAAGGAGACGGGCCGGTCAACGCTCT
>JACOVV010000103.1 GCA_016177145.1 Candidatus Omnitrophota bacterium
CCAGGTCAAGCCGGAAATCGGCCTTACTTTCGCCACAGGATTGCGCGCTTTCTTAAGACAGGACCCTGACATTATCATGGTCGGTGAGGTCAGGGACCTTGAGACGGCGCAGATCTGCATCCGCGCCGCCCTCACGGGCCATTTGATTTTAAGTACTCTGCACACAAACGATTGCGTCGGCTCCATTCCCCGGTTAATTGACATGGGGGCTGAACCCTATCTGGTCATGGCTTCTTTGAATCTTCTGATCTCTCAACGGCTTGTCCGCAGGCTGTGCCAGCATTGTAAAGAGCCGTACGAACCGGAAAAAGATATCTTGTTCAAGTACGGTATTCACACGGAGCTCCTTTACAAAGCGAAAGGGTGCGATAAATGCAGTTTTATCGGGTATAAAGGAAGATTGGCTGTTTTTGAATTTTTGGCGATTACGGAAAATATCCGGCAGATGGTTTTAAAATCCGCTTCCGCCAGTGAGATAAAGCAGGCCGCCCATAAAGAAGGAATGGTTTCTCTGAGAGACGCGGGAATGAAGAAAGTACAGGAAGGACTAACAACCATTGAAGAAGTTTTGCAGGCAACAATAGAGGAGCAGTAACCGATGGAAGCTTTCAGCTATACCGCTCGCGGCAAAGACGGAAAGATTCAGAAAGGAGTGATTCAAGCGGACACTAAGGAGGCCGCTTTGGCTTCTCTTATGGCGAGAGGACTCCTGGTGACTTCGCTGGAAGACAATAAAAAAGGGGATAAAGCTTCCGACACCTTATTGCGCGGCGGCGGAGCCGCCGGCTTCAAGAAGAAAAGGCGATTGCACCACGCCATCACCGCTCAGGATATGATGATGTTCAGCCGGCAATTGGCGACGATGCTGGAAGCCGGCGTGACCCTCATCAAAGCGCTCAACGTTATCCTGGCGCAAGTGGACAGCAAACGCCTGTTAAAAATTCTTAAGGACGTTAAAAAGGAGATTGAATCCGGTAAAACGCTTCAGAACGCCATGTCCAAGTACCCAAAAGTATTCACTACGTTCTGGCTGAACCTTGTGGAGATCGGCGAGGCGAGCGGCCATTTGGCTCAGTCGCTCAATGAAATCGCGATATTTCTTGAGGGAACTCATAAGGTCCGGGAAAAGATCATCTCCGCTCTCATCTATCCGGCGATCTTAGTCACTGTCGCTATCGGGGCTATCCTTATTTTTGTCACAAAGATCGTTCCTATTTTCGCGGGTATTTTAACATCCTTCCAGATCGAACTGCCCGCTTTGACCAAAGGGGTCATCTGGTTCAGCCAGTTCCTCAATCAGACGTTGTTTTACGTTTTTGCTGTTTTGCTGGCTTCGTTTGCGCTCCTGACGAAAGCGATACAGACACCCAAAGGAAAGTTCCTCTTTGACCGGTTCGTTTTGAAAATCCCCATCGTCGGCGATTTTTTGGAGCTGGTCTATTGCGAAAGAATGGCCAGCAGTCTGGGGACATTGCTTCAGAGCGGCGTTTCAATCCTTCACGCCTTGGATATCGCCGAAAAAACCATGGGAAACAGTATCTATCAAATCGCGTTACAACAGGTCAAAGAACAGGTCCGCCAGGGAAAATCTTTCTCTATTCCCCTGGAAAGGAGCGGTTTGTTCCCGCCGGTGCTGGTGCAGATGGTTTCTGTCGGTGAAGAAGTCGGTGAATTGGACAAAATGCTCCTTCGATTTTCCACCTACTACAAGGAAAAGATGGAGATGACCATCTCGCGTCTGACTTCTTTGATTGAGCCGGCCATTTTGATTATAATGGGGGGAGTCATTTCCATCCTGGTCATTTCCATGTTTCTCCCTATTTTCAAGCTGACCCAGATCGGGTCGGGAGGATAGCGTGGCTGATCCCGCGGACGAAAGGAGATCCTACACCCTGGTGGAAGTGATGGTGGTCATCGTCATGTTGAGCGTTGTCGCGGGGATCGCGATTCCCTTCTATACCCAGGTTGTTGACAACTCGAAAGCGAAGACGGCCCAAAATACCCTGATCCTGATCCGGCACGCGAAACTAACCTATGAGAGGGAGAGTAATTTTGATCTTCCAATTGAAGAGGCGCAATACAACGATAACGAACTCTGGGGGATACTCAAACTAGACAATCCCAACACAATTCATGCCGATTCTGGATATAGGTTTTATGCCACGGAAAGCGGCGCTCCCGAAGTGGTCGGTGTCGCTCACAGGACAAAAGACGACTTGAAATATCGTATTAGAAAATCTGGAGAAATGACAGGTGCGGGGCTTCCTCCGATTAATTAAAAGAAAAGAAGGCTATTCGTTAATAGAAATACTGATCACAGTGGCTATTGTGGGGCTTATTATTAGTTTAGGGATGCCTTCCTATAAGAAGTCGGTTGAAATGTCGAGGGCGCGGTTCGCCTGGCAGACGTTAAAATCGATCCGCAACGGGGAGAGAGGATATCGATTAGAGCGGGGAAATTACCTGGATATTGCTGAGGGGGCTCCGGATGCAACATGGAATTTAATCCAGATGGAAAATCCGGACTACCAGCGGACAAAAATGGGGTATAAATTTTCAGTGGAGAGCGAGGGAGCGGCTTTTTCAGGGAGGGCGACGCGAGTGAATTCAGCCGGTCAGGGGTTAGGGGCTTATACCATAGACGAAGCGGGCCAGATTCAGAAAGAGAGCGGAGCGGATCTGCCGGAGGTGGCATATTAGTATTAAAAAGAAGGCGGGGAATTAAAAATGCCGGTGTTGGAAGAGCTGCTCAGGAAAATGGTGGAGGAAAAGGCCTCGGATCTGCATCTGAACGCGGGGTTTCCGCCTCAAATCCGCGTCCAGGGAAAGCTGAAGCTGATCGACATCCACCCCCTGGCTCCGGTACAGGTCCAGAGACTGGTCTACGCGGTTTTGTCCCAGGAACAGACTGCCAGAATTGAAAGAGAGAAGGAGTTAGACACCTCTTTCGGCATTAAGGAACTGGGGCGTTTTCGGATAAATCTCTACTGGCAGAGAGGAAGCCTTGGCGCCGCGATCCGATATATTCCTTTCGTGATTCCTTCTTGTGAAGAATTGGGAATTCCGGCCACGGTGATGGATCTGGCGATGCAAAGAAATGGGCTGCTGATCATTTCAGGAGCAGTCAGCACGGGAAAATCAACTACCCTGGCGGCTCTGATCCAGCGGATCGCGACGACGCGCCCGATGAAAATCGTGACCATTGAAGACCCCATCGAATATCTGCACCGCCATCAGAGCGCCACGATTATCCAGCGTGAGGTCGGAGTGGATACCTTGTCGCACCACTTGGCCATGCGGTCTCTTTTCCGGCAGGACCCCGATGTCATGATGATCGGTGAGATGCGGGACCTGGAAACCGTCCATACCGCGTTAACGTTGGCGCAGACGGGACAATTAGTCCTGGCGACTCTTCATAACACCGACGCGGTGCAGGCGATCAGCCGGATCGTGGACGTTTTTCCGGCGGAGCAGCACGATCAAATCCGGCTTCAGCTTTCACTGGCATTAATCGGGGTAGTGGTGCAGCAGCTTGTCCCGAGCGCAGACGGCAAAGGGCGGGTGCTGGCGTTGGAAATCCTTAAGAACACCTCTCCGGTGCAGAACTTGATCCGGAAAAACGAAATCCATCAGATCCAGTCGGTGAGGCAGACTGGAGGCGACCAGGGGATGTGCACGATGGACAAATCGCTGAGGCGTTTGTGGGAACAAAAAACGATCAGCTTTGAGGAATACCAGAAGCGGTCTCCCGAGGTAAAGAAGGGGCAAGGAGTATGATGAAAAAGGATCGGCGCGGCATGACATTATTGGAGGTAGTGATCGCTTCTGTCCTGTTGAGTTGGTTGATCGCGGGGATGTTCGCCATTTATAATGGAACTCAAAAAATCATGGCGCGGACGAACCGAATCCAGTACGCGGCGCTGCTTGGCCGAGAGCGGCTGGAGCAAATGGCAGGGTACGGTTTTGACGGCCACACCAATTACCCGACTTCCGATGCAGGAGCCGTTTTTGATCCCAACAGCACTTCGGTTCAACATATCATAACCGAACAGGGGAGCGTTCTCTCGGCCAGTTTGGGGAGTGACGCGAATGATTTTATCCGAAGGCATTTAGAGAGGCGCGAGACGACGATCACCAATCACAATGATTGGACCGGCAGCGGGGTGGATTACCGCCAGATCGAAGTCAGAGTCGTCTGGGACGAAGAGGTCCAAAGGATGTGATGAGGAAGAATAAAGGATTCACGTTACTGGAATTGATGATCGCTTCGGCGCTGGTACTGATGATCATTGGGGGAGCGGCGGCGGTTGATTTCGCTAATCAGCAAATGTACGTCGTCACGAACGCCGAGATGGAATTGGTGCAGGAGATTGACGCAGCCGTGACGCATATTAACCAGGTCGTCAGAGCAGGGGAACAGGTCTCTGTGGACGATGTGACCAACCAGATTTCCGTCACCACGGCGTCAGTGACTTCCCGGCACGTATGGGACAGCGCCTCTCAACAGTTATGGTATTATCCTACAGGGGCGGGAACCCCTGAAAGGATCGCGAACCGGATCAGCGGTTTTGACATTACTTATCCGGCGGCGGTCAACGGGAAAGTGAATTATTTTAACATCAAGATTACAGCGAGCGGGAGCTGGGGAAATGTTCTCGACAAGCAGACGATCGTGATCACCACGATTGGAGCGCGTCCGTTCCAGAAGGTGACGGTTCAGACGGGATAAGGTTTGACAAGGGCCGGTAGTTCAGCTGGGAGAATGCCACATTCGCATTGTGGAGGTCAGCGGTTCGAATCCGCTCCGGTCCACCAAAATATACAGGAGAAAGAATCAGGGTGAGAAGATCAGGGATGACAATCATGGAGCTGCTCATCTCGCTGATGATCGCGGGGATTATCGCTGCCTTGACCGTGGGAGGGTTTTCTAAAGCCGTTGAAAAAACAAGAGGAAGAGAGGCCTGGGCCGGGATTCAACAGCTTCATGCCGCGGAAAAAGCGTACCACGCTCAATTCGACGAATTCTATCCTGTGAGTGAAGTTTCAGGGCCGCGGACCATCAGTCCGTTAAAAGTTGCGCTGGCCCAAGAAGACTGGATTTTTAAAGTAGAAACGGCTTCAGTCAATGGAGTGGCAAATCAAAGTTGTCTCATCACCGCGACCCGGACCAGCGGCGCTTACGAAAATCAGACAGTCACGATGACGAATGAGGGGACCCAAGGCGGGGACTGGGTTTACCGATAAAAAAATAGACAAAAAGGAGCAAAAACATGGTATACTTTATGGCAGAGGCAAGCCAACGGGGAAAAGAGCGCAAAAAAGGGGGGAGTATGGGTAAAGAACGCGGTTTTACGCTGCTGGAATTACTCATTGTCGTCATCATCTTGGGGGTGTTGGCGGGACTGGCTATTCCGCAGTATACTAAAACAGTCGAACGGGCCAAACAGAATGAAGCCATTCATTGGCTGGGTGTGGTCCGCGAATCGGAGCTCCGCTACCAGCAGCAGGAAGGGTTGTTTACCGCTGTTTTAGGCAACTTAGACGTGGACATTCCTCCTACCAGCACCACCGGCCCCAATTATTTTACATACAGTGTTCCTACAGCTACGGCTGCTAATTTCACGATCCAAGCGACGCGCACTACATATAAAAAACCACCCGCGCCGACAGTGCCGGATGGGTATACTGTTACCATTACCGAAGCTGGAGCGATCACGCGCCAATTCTAAAGGAGGGGAGAAGCATGTTTGTAAATAAAGGGTTCAGAGATATGAAACGAAAACAAGAGGGGTTCACTTTATTGGAATTGATGATCGTCATCGTGATCCTGGGGATCCTTGCCTCTATCGCTATCCCGGCCTACACGAAAACGGTCGAGCGGGCAAAGCAGGGGGAAGCGCTCCACTGGCTTGGAATGGTTCGGGAGTCGGAAGTCAGGTATTATCAAATGCAGGGGGCCTATACGGGCGCTTTTGCGGATCTTGATATTGATGCACCCCCCACGAGCACTTCAGGGCCTAATTATTTTATTTACGCGGCCGCGACGAGCGCCAGCGGGTTTACCGTGACGGCAACGCGTCAAGCTTACCGCCGGCCAACCGGTGTCTCACCGACCAACTACACGATCAGCATTGATCAGGCGGGAACGATCAATCGGGCGTACTAAAGATGATTCGCGTGGAGAAAGTTTCTTATAGAGAAAGCGGCGTGAACAAAAATGACATCTCCGGCATCCGGAGGGGCCAACGAGCTGTTTCAATTTTTAATCCGTTCACTGCTTTGCTCTCAGCTAGAGCTGAAGCGCGAACAAGACGATGAGGTCAACGTCTACCTCGCGCATCTCCTTTTCTATTTAATGGATCCCCGGTACCGTCAATGGACTTCCCGCTATATCCAAAAATACGACAGCGCCGTCTACCGTCAGGTGGAACAGGCGGAGCAAGACCGCGTGCGGAAGTATTTTATCTACAAACTGAACGCGGACCATTTGTTGACTTCATTAGGAATTTTTCAGAATCTGGGGAACCCAAGGGGAACGTTCCGCCGGTTCTATGAACAACGCCCTGAAATTTACGTCGGGCGCGGGAAGGCCTATTACAGTATGGCGGCGCGGTACAACCATCAAATTCACCGCCGCCCTACCACTGTGGAAGAGGTTCTGGACCGTCTCGCGTTTTCTTTCGAGGACTACGTGAAAGTGCTCGCTCATATGAGGTCCGGTTATTTAGATTTCATCCGGCGGGTTTCACAGGAAGATATTGCCCAATGGGTCCGTCAATGGGAGCGCGGGGAAAGGGGGAAGATGTGACAAGGAAAATGAAGGGGTTTACCTTGCTGGAACTGATCATGGTTATCGTCATTATCGGCATTTTGGCTGCCGTGGCGCTTCCCTCCTATGTCAAAGGACTTGAAAAGATGAGACAAAGAGAAGCTCTCCATTGGTTGGGGGCTGTTCGCCAGTCCTTTCTCCGTTATTACCAGGAGAACATCAGTTATCCCGGTCCTGGCTGGACCGGTTTGGACATTGATACCGACGGGATCGCCTCCGGCGGGATCGAGACAACGTCAGGTCCCTATTATTTTTATTATACCTACTGGACAAACCCCGGCGGTTTTCAGATCACGGCTTCGCGAAGGGATTATAAAAAACCGGCTGGTGTCCCCAACTACGG
>JACOVV010000092.1 GCA_016177145.1 Candidatus Omnitrophota bacterium
ATTCCTGAGGGCCCATAGCTCAGTTGGTTAGAGCGCAGTCCTGATAAGACTGAGGTGCTTGGTTCGAATCCAAGTGGGCCCATTAATATTATTCCCCATTTCTCATCACCCAAAAAATCGAAGATTGAGAATGCAAAAAGCAGAGTATTTATTCCTATTAAGGCATTTCAACGACATTGACCAAATCATACCGGTGGTGTGGAAGATGAATGAATCCGGCTGCTCGGTTGGTGTGATTCTGGTGAATGACAATTACTCTGTCCAATCCGACTACAGACTCCGGTTTTTGTTGTCCAAAAGCGTTCCCGTGGCTACCTACGTTGATCTTCTCAAAAACGAAAGGAGGATTTCCGATTCCCTGGCGAGACTGATGAGATGGAGCAAGTCCGATTTTTCCGTTGTCAAGACGATTTTCCGTAAAGCTTTCTACACCCCGGGAAAAGCCGCCTGGGTGCTGGAACAGACAGGCTGCCGGGTATGTATTTTTGAATGGAACAACCCCCTCGCGCAGCTGCATGGGGATTTCTTCACCGCCGCGAAAGGGAAAGGAATACGGACAGTTTGTTTGCCTCACGGCTTGAACATCTATCTGAACCCGGACGTAACAGTGAAAGAACGGGCCACGGGTAAAAGACCTGATTTCTCTCAGAGGACCTCTCCGAACGGCTTTGATCACTACGTTGTTCAATCTGAATATCACCGTCGCTATATGTGTGAATGCGGCGCCGACCCGGGGAAAACGCTGGCCTTAGGAAGCGCTCGTTATTCACCAGAATGGCAGAAAGTCAATAGTGGGCTTGTTCCCGACTACGGGGATCCGTTTCAACAAAAACAGAAAAAGAAAGTCGTGTTCATGCTCCCGCAGTGGAACTACAACGTCAACCGCCCAGCGACGATTCAGCTTTTATCCCGTTTGATGGAGCGGGAGGATATTAACCTTGTCATCAGAGGGCATACCCGCGGCGGTCAAAATTCTCTAGGCGGGGATTTTGGAGAGAAGCGCCGCCGGCGCGGCAATGTTCGTTTGGAAAGTGAAATCTCATCGGTGGCGCTCATTCGCTGGGCAGATGTGGTCATCAATTTTGCTTCCAGTATCGGGTTTGAGGTTCTTTTGCAGAATAAAGTTTTACTTTCACCGGAATACTTGCATACGAACCGGACTATTTTCGCCGAGACAAAGGCCTGCGTGATCGCTCACGATGAAGAAGAAACGCTTCGGCTTTTGGATAAAAATATCCTGGAACTCCGGAAATCCTATACGGATCGGGAGATTCAGAACATCTTCAAAACAGTCATTTTTGGCGGCAGAGAAACCAGTGATATATTGATGAATTATGTTCATCTGTTAACAGGTGGGAAACCCGTCCTTGCCGCTCAGGATGTGATATAATACCCCTTTAATCCTGCAGTTGTCTCTTGCACGGCAGACTCAAACGAGCGATGAAAACAGCACAAATCCTCTTAAGGGATATCACTCAATTTACCGGCAGTCAATACCTGGCTAGTTTCGTCAACATTTTTCGCGGTGTTTTTATTCGTAAAATATTGGGGCCTCTCACAATGGGGTTTTTTACGGAGCTGTCCATGTTTCTTCAGTATGGGAGGATGCATGATTTAGGGATTCTCAATGCCATGGAGCGGGAAATCCCTTTTTACCGCGGCAAGTCAGATGAGGAACGGATGAAACTGACTCAATCCGTCTGTTTCACGGTTTGCTTGTTCACCGCGATTCCGGCATCGCTTCTTTTCGCGCTGGCCGCATGGCTGGGTCCTTTTTCTTTATCCAGCGAAATCCGCGGAGGGCTTTATTTTATCGCTGTGATGGTTTTGACCAATGCCCTTTTATCGTATTACCAAATTCTATTGAGAACTTATAATGAGTTTAGCGTTATCAGCTCGGTTACTTTTTACGGCTCAATCGTCGAAACCCTCCTGGTGGTCGTTTTCGTTTATCAATGGGGGCTGTGTGGTTTATTGTCGGCCTTGATTTTAGGAGACTTGGTATGGGTGGCGTGGGCCCTGCGAAAGAGGCCGCAGTTTCTCAAAGTTTCTTTGGTGTTCGACAAGCAATGCGCCAAGGCGCTCTTTTCCATAGGGATTCCGTTATCCATTTATAATTTTGCCAGGACTATTTTCTTGACCATCGACCGGTTTTTCATCCTCACTTTTCTGGGACAAGTGTATTTGGGATTCTACAGTATCGCGTTGATGGTTTACAATTTTATGACGCCGCTTCCCTCAATGGCTTATAAGGTTGTCTATCCCCGTTTTATGCAGGCTTTTGGCCAATCAGACAGTTTGGAGGCTACCGAGGATTATTTGACGAAACCGACTCTGGCATTTGGTTATTTATATCCCCTCCTGGCCGGGTTAGGAGTTCTGGCGCTCCCCGTGTTCTTGCACTACATTCTCCCGCAGTTCTCCGAGGGACTTATCCCCGCGCAGATTTTATTGTGGGGGACGTGCTGTTTTTCTTTGGTATTCATGTGGGTCTATTCTATTATTGCTTTAGAGAAACAATGGCTCATGATAGGATTGACGCTCTTATCAGCGCTCATCGAAGTGGGGTTGTGTTTTTTATTGACTCCGTTTTTAGGATGGGGGCTCAACGGCATTGCTTTGGCGACGGCAGTATCTCATTTCTTCTTGAGCGTTTTTCTGATCACAGCCGTCATTTGGGGGCATCAGAAAAAAGGATGGCGGTGTGTCTATTTCCTTGTGGAACTATACTGGCCGTTGCTGGGAACCATCGGGGTCGTAGGATTAGTGATGAAAATACTGCCGTTCACGTTGACGTCGGTTTGGGTTGACCTGGGTATTTTTATGGTACAAGCGGGTTTACTTTTGGGAATATGGGGAGTCTTGATGTTTTATCGGTTGAACCGCCAGATTCCAATTCTGAAGATTCTCAAAGAATGGAAGTCTTCGACGGCGCTTGCTAAGGCAGGAGGATAAAAAATGGGATTGAAACAGGATCTTCGCAAGAAAGGGAAAGTCATCCTCGGCAGCTGGCTGCAGATAGGGCATCCGGTGACGGCCGAGATTATGTCACAGGCCGGTTTCGAATGGCTGGCAGTGGATTTGGAACATAGTGTCATTGAGCTGTCGCAGATGCAGACGCTTTTTCAAGTGATGACAGGATGTGGCGTCACGCCGCTGGCGAGGGTTGCCAGCAACGATCCTGTTCAAATAAAGAAGGTCATGGACGCCGGCGCTTCAGGGATCATTGTTCCTAACGTTAATTCTAGAGACGAAGCCGCGCGGGCTGTTTCAGCGGCTAAATATCCTCCCCTGGGGACCCGCGGCGTCGGATTAGCCAGGGCTCAGAAATATGGAGCCGATTTCAAAGGGTACTACGAGCGGATCAATGAGGAAAGCGTGGTCATTGCTCAGATCGAACATCGTTTAGGCGTGGAACGGCTCGAAGAAATCGTGACTGTTCGGGGATTGGATGGTTTGTTTATCGGGCCGTTTGATCTTTCCGCGTCCTATGGAATTGCGGGGAATTTCGATCACCCACTGATGAAGAATGCGATGGAGAGAATCGAACGGTGCGCGCGCCGCGCCAATCTGGCTTTGGGGGCGCATGTCGTCTATCCCAATTTGAACGAAGTAAAGAAAAAAATAAAACAAGGATACCGGTTGATCGCTTATAGTGTCGACACAATTCTCCTGCGGCATTATTCCAGTGAAGCCGCGAAAGAGATCAGGAGATTTCTATGAAGATGATCGGAATCATCCCCGTCAGGATGGCTTCCAGCCGGTTCCCGGGGAAACCGCTCTGTTCTATCGCGGGGATGAGCATGGTCGAACACGTTTACCGGCGTTGTTCCATGAGTCAATCGCTGGATGAAGTTTACGTGGCTACCTGTGACCCCCAGATCCAAAAGGAAGTGGAGAATTTCAACGGCCGGGTCGTGATGACCGCTTCAACCCATCAGCGTTGCACGGATCGAATCGCGGAAGCGGCGCGGAAAATAAAAACGGACGCCGATATCATCATCCTTATTCAGGGGGACGAACCGCTGGTCTATCCTGAGATGATTGACAGTGTTGCCGGGCCCATCACGCGGGATTTGGGGCTTCTCTGCGCCAACCTGATCATCCCCATCGAAGAAGAGAGAGAATTAAAAGACGCCAATGTCGTGAAAGCGGTCATGGATTTAAACGGATGTGCGCTTTACTATTCACGTCAACCGATTCCCACCACGAAAGCGGCCGGTGGAGTTCTCGGCCATAAACAGACAGGTATTATTTCTTTTCGGACGGAGTTTTTGTACCGGTTCATTCAGATGGCGCCGTCCCCCTTAGAAAAAGCGGAATCTGTTGATATGATGCGGCTCCTGGAACATGGGTACAAGATAAAATTGGTGGAGAGTCCCAGGAAGACCTACACCGTTGATACTCTGGAGGACAAGGAGAGAGTCGAAAGAATCATGGCGACCGACTCTTTATTTTTAACGTATGGCGCAAAAGAGAAAAATTCTCGTTACAACCGGGACGTTTTGTCAATTTGACAAGATTCCGCTGGAACTTCTGAAGAAGGAAGGGTATGAAGTACTGGTGAATCCGATGGGAAGGACCCTTGCCTCGGAAGAAGAGTCTTTGCGGTTCTACACCTCCGGCATCTGTGGTGTTATCGCCGGGACCGAACCGATCACCCGCCGTGTGATCGAACAAGCCAAACAACTCGAAGTTATTTCACGTATCGGGGTGGGACTGGACAGCGTTGATTTCGAAGCGGTTCGGGAAAGAGGAATACAGGTTTTTAAAAGTGATGCAGGGGTGGCGGATGCGGTTGCCGAATTGACCGTAGGATTGATTCTCGCGGCCCTTCGGAGAGTGCCGGAAGCGGATCGAGTGATCCGCCGGGGAGAGTGGGGCGAACTCATGGGGGGGATGCTCCGGGGCAAGACAGTGGGTATTATCGGAATGGGCCATATTGGGAAGAAAGTCGTGGAGCTCTGTCAGGTTTTTGGAGTGAAATGCTTGGTTTATGATACAATAAAAAACCCTTCTTTCGCACAGCGTTTTCAGGTTTCCTATGCCGACCTGGAGGTGTTGTTGAGGGAATCTGATGTTATTTCGGTTCATGTGCCGCGCACAGACCAGACAAGAAACTTACTTAATGGAGAGCGGTTAAGACAGATAAAGCAAGGGGCTGTTTTGGTGAATACTTCCAGGGGAGGGATTGTCGATGAGCAGGGGTTGCATGAATTGCTTCGCTCAAAGCATCTTGCCGCCGCCGCTTTAGATGTCTACGATCATGAACCTTATCAAGGGCCGTTAGCGCAATTGGAAAATGTGATTCTGACCTGCCACATGGGGACTTGCGCTAGAGAAGCGAGAGTCCAAATGGAGAGGCAGGCAGCCGAAAATCTAATAAGTGGGTTAAGCCAGCGTGCGCTTCACGCACGATGAGCGACGAGTAACGGTCTTTAGGGGGTGTAGCTCAGCTGGGAGAGC
>JACOVV010000093.1 GCA_016177145.1 Candidatus Omnitrophota bacterium
ACCCTAACCCTCTCCCCCTAAAGGGGGAGAGGGGATTGTGTGACAACCCCGGCAAACTTAACTTACCAACAATCTTAAAAGATCTATGTAAAAATCTAATGAACGGGTCGTAAATTCCATGTAAATTGGTTACTGACTTTGTTTACCAGCCGGCCGCAATGCCGTAGCCGCGACTTCCCCTTGCCTGGCGTAATCAATCGCCTCCGCCAGGATCCGCGCCGCTTCCTGGGGCGCGTGGAATCCCATGGAGTTTTCCGCCGAGACAAAATCGAGCCGCCACTGCGCTTTTCGCTGCAAGTCCAGCGCTGTTTTCAATTCCTCCTCACCAGCTCCTCTCTGCTTTGCCGCCAAAATCGCGTCTATTAAAGAAACAAGCGCGGTTTCGGCCCGATCCAGAAGCTTTCGATTCCGTTCCTGAATCGTTTCGGCCCGCGCCAGCATTTCGGCCTCGGAAAAATGATGGCATTGCAGACAGGCCCGTTGAATATTCAGGAGCGGACTGCGGATATGGTGATCGGTCACCTTGACCGCCCCTTCCCGTTTGTAAGGCATATGGCAGTCGGCACAGGCAACCCCACTGCGGGAATGAACTCCCTGGCTCCACATTTCAAATTCCGGGTGCTGGGCTTTCAGCACCGGCGCTCCGGTTTCCGCGTGAGTCCAGTCTTTGTATCCGGCGCTGTCATAATAGGCCTCGATCTCCTCTACCTTCAGACCATTATGCCAGGGATAGGTCAGTATTTTCCCTTCCCCTTTAAAGTAATACTCGACGTGGCACTGAGCGCAGACAAAAGTCCGCATCTCCTGACGGCTTGCCATGGTGTTGGGATCGTAGTTGGGGATTCCTTCCTTTTCCTTAACGAGTTTGATTCCATTTAAAAATCCGGGCCGAGTCACTCGCAGCTGCATTGTTTTGGGATCATGACAATCGGTGCACGTCACGGGATGCCGCACATGGTTCCACGCCTCTTTTAACGGCATCGCGTTGACCTTGGCAAACCCGGCTTGAAGATCACCATTACCCACTTTCTCATAAACCTGTTTCATCCCGCCGCCGTGACAATGCAGGCAGGCCCCCGGCTGTTTGAATTGCTGAGTACGGAGAGTCTCTTTTTGGTCGGACAGTGAATACGCGTGCCCCCGCTCTTCCCGGTAATCCACGCCAAACGCGTAGCCGGCGAAGATTCTTTTCCAGTCGGGGTCAGCGTCCAGCTTGGAGAACGCCTCGCTCCCGCCATAGCGGGTCCGTTGCGTATCCACTGTTTTTTTATAACCATCGTACTCCCGCGGAAAATTCTTCCCCCACTCCGCGGGATCGATCGTCTCCTCCGTCAGATCGGCCACCTTGATATACTGTTGTTTCGCTTCCTGCTTGCGCTGTTGGATATTCAATAAAAGCGCGGCAACGGCCGCGGTGGCCACCGCGCTTAATAGAATAATCAGAACATAAAGGAATTTTTTGCGCATGGTCGTCTCCTTATTAATCTAGCGCCATATGCCCCACCGACCGATGACAATCGGTGCAACGCGTATCCGGCCCTTGTTTCGCGTGGGGCCCCAACACTTCCCCGACAATCGTTTCATGACAATGGATGCAGTTATTTTGCAAAACAACCAGATTAGAATGGCGGATCCGGATCGGTTCTTTGAAATTTTGCAGCGTAAACGCTTTGGAGTGATGCCAGCCGTTGTCAAACTTGACCCAATACTTGGCCGGTAAAACATGCGGGACATGGCAATCGTTGCAGGAAGCGGCCGCGTGATGGCTCGCCTTGACCCAGGAATCGTAATGCTCTTTCATGATGTGACAATTCATGCAGGCACTGGGATCATTACTGAGATAGGAATATCCTTTCGCGTCAATAAAGGTGTATCCTCCAAGTCCTAGAAAAACCCCCACAACAACGCAGGCAATGATGACTAACCACGGTATGGATTTGTGCATTCCTTAGTTCACATTATACAACTTCTCTTTGCGGTTGGTACACACAAGAAGGGTCTTCCGCTAAAATATCCTGCGTTTGCGCCCAAGAGCGGGCGCGGCATCCCCCGCAGATCGTCCGGTAGGAACAAACACCGCATTTTCCTTCCAGGAGCGATGGATCGCGGAGCTGTTTTAGCACAAGCGATTCCTGCCAGATTTCATCAAATGGCGTTTCTTTGACATTGCCGACCTTTGTCGGTAGATAGCCACAGGGAAAGACATCGCCCAATGAAGAGACAAAACCGATACCAGTGCCGGCAAGACACCCTTTGGTCCAGCGGTGCATTGAAGGGACCGGTTCTCTTTTTTCCGTAGTCTCTTTGGTAGAAAAAAGAGAACCGGTCCCTATTTTCCGTTTCTGCAACAGAATCCTGAAGAACTGCGGCGCGCAGGTCGGTTTCGCGATGACTCCATCGGCGTCTCCCTGCCGGTAAATCCACTCCAGCGCCTCCTCAATCTCCTGCGCCGAGAGAAATTGTTCCGGCCTCATTCCAAGCCCACACCCCACCGGAATCACGACAAAAAAATGAATCGCGTCGGCTTCCATCCTCAGCGCCATCTGGTAAAGCTGGGAAAGCTGATGGAGATTGTTCTTTGAGATCGTCGTGTTGACCTGTAAGCTGAGGCCGTTCTTCTGTAAATATTTCCAGCCGCGCAGAGCTGATCGAAACGCCCCCTTTTGCCCACGAAATGAATCATGAGTTTTCGAATCGGTCCCGTCAAAGCTGATGGAAACTCTCTTAATGGGTGAATCAGCAATCCGCCGAGCCATTGTTTGATCAATGCTGGTGCCGTTAGTCGCCAGCGCCGTCTGCATCCCAAGCCGGCTGGCGTGGTCAACTAATTCAAACAAGTCTTTTCGCATCGTCGGTTCGCCGCCGCTAAAAACAATGATCGGCTTGGCGATTTTGGAGACGTCCTCCAGAAATCGTTTCCCTTGCTCGGTGGTCATTTCTCCAGGCAAAGGTTGATCTACTTCATCCAGGCGTCGGCAATGCTGACAGCGGAGGTTACAAGCGGCGGTGATTTCCCAAAACAATAAATGGAGTGAGGGCTGATTCATCGAAAAGGACAAATGTTAGGGGCGATAATTTTTCCGTTGCCGCAGAGTCCTTCGACTCCAAGGCAATTAGTGACACCGCAAGGACGGATTTCAATGACTCGCAGGAGATCCATGGCTGAAACCACAAATGGGGCTTCGAGCATCTCCTGAGGAGGTCCGTCTTTGACAACCACCGCGCTCTCCGCTTCCCCTTTTTTCAACGCTTCCAACATGACCATGAGAATGGGCCGCTGTTCCAAACTGACGGAAGGATGCGTCTCCACGAAAACACCGACTAAATCCAAATGGTTCTTCTGACAGTAGTCCTGGATCGCCCCCTCCTGGCACTCCCGCCAGTGCTGGCGCACTGACTGGCGAGCATGTTCTAACCCTTTGACATAACCAAAAACCCGCATGGATTCTCCTTTTACCCCTTACTGATGAGTTTACCACATGCTTTAAGCACGGAACTATGATTCATGTCACAAGTTAGCCGTTTTTAAAGCAGTAAATTTATTCCTCTTTCAGCACCAGGGTCACTGGTTCAGCGGCTCCCTCGCTTACTACCAGCGGCTGGCGTTTGGCGCCCAGCCATTCCTGCCAGATTTCTAATTCATAGTTGCCTGGCGGCACCCCTTCCAGCGCGAAATTCCCGTCCGCATCCGTCAACGTCGCGTGAGCTGAATCCGTCACGATAATGTAGGCGCTCATCCAGGTATGCCCCGCGTCGCATCGTAACCTAATGATTCCCGGCTGATCCAATTTCTTAGTCACTTCCATGCCGGGGATCGGCACCGCGATGTTAAACGCGGTGGAGCCGTCTTCAAAGAAGCCATGAGCGTTGTGCAATACCGAGTCACTGCTGGTGATCGCCAGAGTCGAGCCGTCCGGAACCACCTGGACATGCGGGACAAACTCGCAATTAAGCTGATCGAGCGTCCCTTTTTTAGGCGTAGGGGCGAACGGCCGTTCGCCCCTACCTTCATCTCCAATGATGGTTACCACGGCGTTAGTAACCCCCTGATCGGCGCCCAAAAGAATCTTTGGAGTTTGTTTATGAGTACCGCAGGTGGAGATATCGCTTTTGACCTCGATGGTCTCCACCGCCGGCGGCGTTCCTTCAAAAATCACCCGGCCTTTGATGGTTTGAGCGTAACTCGAATTAGCGAAAATCACTGCCAGAAACAGCACCGAAAAAAATTTCCTTCCCATTGTTATTTCCCTCCTCATTTTTCTGTCTCGTTCACTGAAATTCTCTTTAAAACTTCAGGATTCTCCGGTCCTTCCACATGAAGAATGCCAACGGCCCCTTTATTGATCCGGAAGATACTGTGATCCACCAGCGTGAAATCTCCAGGCACTTCTACTTTAAACTCAACAACGGCCACTCCTCCAGCAGGGACTAAAGTTGTCTGGACGTTGGTCAACGGCGCCGATGTCAGCGATCCCTCCTGGTAAACGCGATCAAATATTTCCCCAATCACGTGGAAAGAAGAAATCAGGTTCGGCCCGATGTTCCCCACATAGAGCCGGACAGTCTCATTGGTTTGCGCTGAAAGCGCCCCTTCTCCCATCAAAGCTCCAACCTTGCCGTTAAAAACGACATAAGTGGGCCGTTCCTCCATTCCTTTCTGAGAAGAAAAAGGAACCAGCCCCTTGGTTCCGGCCGCCCCTTCTGTGTAAAACTCGCTCTGCATGACATAATATTCCCGATCCGCTTTGGAGAGCCCTTCTTTGGGTTCGACCAGAACCAAACCGTAAAGCCCATTAGCGATGTGGACGGGAATTGGCGGCGCCGCGCAGTGATACACAAAGAGTCCGGGGTTAATCGCTTTTGCCTGCACAACCGTTTCCTTTCCCGGCTCCGTCAGCAAAAGGCAGGCCGCCCCGCAAGGGCCGGTCATCGCGTGAAAATCAATCGTGTGGGTATTCTTGGCGTCCTGGGCATTCTTGAAATGAAACTCGACGGTGTCCCCTTCCCTGATCCGGATAAACGGCCCCGGCACATGGCCGTTATAACCCCAAAATTCATACTCGACCCCTTTGGATAATTCTCCTTTATACTCTTGAGATTCCAGCCGCACGATGACTCTGGCAGGATAATCCCTAGCGACCGGCGGCGGGACATTCGGAGCGAAGGTTAACTCCGCCTCGATGACCGGCAGTTCTTTTGTCTGGGCCCCCAGCGGCATCATCCACGCACCCCACAAGCAGAATAAAATTCCATACTGGAAAATTTGTTTTATCATCATAGCTCCCTCCTGTTAAATAGGAGTTTTTAACTCCGATTTCTATCAATAAGTATACCTCACCCCTTCTGAATATAAATATGATTTATATCATACAGTAGGGGCGAACGGCCG
>JACOVV010000098.1 GCA_016177145.1 Candidatus Omnitrophota bacterium
ATTGTAGGGGCAACCCCCTGTGGTTGCCCTTCCGTAGGGGCACACCTATGTGTGTGCCCTTTTGGGGCGGACACATAGGTCCGCCCCTACGTCATTGTTTTTGATTCAGGGCAGGCACGGGGGCCTGCCCCTACACCTACCAACCGTTCCATGACCTTGTACCCTTCCTCTAAAAACAGCCCCGTCGCCTTGCCGGCCGCTTCGCTGTAACTAGCAGCGCCGTTGGAAGCAACACCCGTTCCCGCGATGACAAACGGGACATCATCCGCGGTATGGGTCTTCTGCGCCACCGCCGTCGGATGGTCCGGCATGACTAGTATCCTGTACTCGATCCCCTTTAATCCTTCCAGAATTCTTCCGATTACCAGACGGTCAATTCTTTCGATCGCCGTCATTTTCTCACGAAGATCGCCGTTGTGCCCCGCTTCGTCGGCTGCCTCGATATGTACGAGGATAACGTCCTTCTTTTTTAGCGATTCCAGAGCGTATTCCGCTTTCCCTTCGTAATTCGTATCGTAGTATCCAGTGGCGCCGGGAACTTTAATCACCTCAAACCCAATCAACCGGCCAATTCCATTCACTAAATCAACCGCTGAGATGACGCTCCCTGTTAAACCATATCGCTCCTTGAAAGAAGGAATTGCCGGCGCCTGTCCCTGTCCCCAGAACCAAATCATCGTCGCCGGATTTTCTCCCAAATCCAGCCGGACTCGATTAATTTCATGATCCTTCAATGCTTTGCGAGCCGACTCCATGATCTCAATCAGCAGTTCAGCCCCTTCCCCTTTTGGAAGCGATTCACGGAACTTTTTCCCTGTTAGATCATGAGGAGGAGTGCAAGAAATTTCAGCCAATGTTTTGGCTGGATACCGTGAGTCTTTTAGTACCAGCAAATGCCGATAACTGACTCCCGGATAAAACCGTTTTTTCTCTGTGCCGATCTCTTCGTTCAGCGTGTCCATCAAAACTTTCGCTTCATGACTCGATATGTGCCCAGCGCTGTAGTCTACTAAAACATCTTTGTCGGTAGTAATGAGATTGCAGCGAAAAGCAACTTCATCGGGAGCTAATTGGATTCCCATATTGGCCGCTTCAAGCGGGGCTCGGCCGCAATAATACTGACGGGGATCGTAACCCAAAATAGAAAGATTTCCAACATCGCTGGCCGGTGTCATCTTAGGAGGGATCGTACGCGCCATTCCCACCTCCCCTTTTGAAGCGAGCCAGTCCATGTTGGGAGTTTTCGCCGCCTCTAGAGGCGTTTTCCCTTCGAGTTCCGGTATTGGATAATCGGCCATGCCGTCGCCGACAATAATCACATATTTCATAGCACCTCTTCAGGGTTCAGGGTTCAGAAAACTGTACGCTGTACCCTGAACCCTGTACCCTATCTTTCTATTGCCTTCAACACCGCCTCCATCTTTGGCGGAATCACTTTGGGTTTTGCAATCGTCTGGATCGCTCGATCCGGATCTTTTAAACCATGCCCTGTCAGCACGCACACGATGCGAACCGGCCCCCTTGAGCTCTTCGTAAAATATTTTTTGTGCGCCGGCTTGAGCAATCCGGCAATCGACGCGGCCGACGCCGGCTCCACAAAAAGGCCGTCGGTCTCGGCAACCAATCGGTAGGCCGCGATAATTTCCGCGTCGGTAACAGAATCAATGAATCCGTTGGATTCATCCCGCGCCGCCAGAGCCCCCTTCCAACTGGCCGGATTGCCAATGCGAATAGCCGTGGCAATCGTTTGAGGACGATCAATCGGTTTCCCTTTGACAATCGGCGCGGCTCCCGCAGCTTGGAACCCGATCATCCGCGGGAGATTTTTAATCTTTCCCCGTTTTCGATATTCTTTATACCCTTTCCAATAAGCGGTGATATTGCCGGCGTTCCCGACCGGAATCAAATGAAAATCGGGCGCGTCTTCCAATTGATCACAAATTTCAAAAGCCGCCGTCTTTTGTCCTTCAATCCGGAATGGATTCAACGAATTGACCAAGGTGATCGGGTGCCGCTGAGTAATTTCCCGGACGATCCCAAGCGCTTCATCAAAATTCCCATCAACCGCCAGAACCGTGGCGCCATGGATCAACGCTTGAGCGAGTTTTCCCATCGCGATCGCCCCTTTGGGAATTAAGACCACGCATTTAATTCCAGCCTTTGCTCCATAAGCGGCAGCCGCGGCCGAAGTGTTCCCTGTGGAAGCGCAAATAATGGTTTTGGATCCGATTTCCTTCGCTTTTGAAACAGCCAGAGTCATTCCCCGGTCTTTAAACGATCCTGTCGGGTTGGCCCCTTCGTATTTTAAATACACCTCCACGCCCGCGCCAACTTTCTTACTTAACTGGGGGGAAAAAAGAAGGGGGGTATTTCCTTCATTCAGCGTCACCACCGGCGTATGACTGTTCACCGGTAAGAAGGAACGGTACTCTTCAATGACCCCGCGCCACTGGTTTCCGCTCACAGGCCGGCCTCCTCGACGCGAATCGCCAGTGAAGGAGAGTGAATGGTATTGAGCCGGTCAATTTGCCTCAGCGCTCCCTGCATCGCTTTCTCTTGCGCCTGGTGAGTCATCATGACCACCGGCAGCATCCGAGAATGAATCTTTTCCTGTTGAATGACACTGGCAATGCTGATTTGATGCCTTCCTAGAATTCGCGCCACCTCCGCCAGGACTCCCGGTTTGTCCTGCGCCAAAATCCGAATGTAATAACGAGATTCCACTTCCCACATCGGTTTGATCCCAAGGGAAGGCGAGTTCATCGAAGGAAATCCCATCCGCTGAGGAACTCCGTGGGCGATGTTGCGCGCTAAGTCCACAATGTCGGAAATAACGGCGCTGGCGGTCGGCATCTGTCCGGCCCCGCGTCCGTATAAAAGAGATTTCCCAACCATATCGCCGCGAAGATAGATAGCGTTATAAACTCCTTTTACCGACGCCAAAAGATGCTGTTGAGGAATCAGGGTCGGATGAACCCTGGCTTCAACTTCCCCTTTTTCTTGTTTGCCAATGGCTAAAAGCTTCACTGAGTAACCGAGCGCCTGGGCGTACTGCAAATCGTTGGCCGTAATCCGGGAAATCCCCTCGGTATAAATTTTCTCTAACGGCACAAACCGCCCAAAAGCCAGCAAACAGAGAATAGCTAATTTATGCGCCGCATCATTTCCGTTAATATCAAGGGCGGGATTCCTTTCGGCATATCCTCTTTTTTGGGCCTCTGCCAGCGCTTGACGGAATTCCAAACCCTGTTGAGACATCTGGGTTAAAATGTAGTTGGAAGTCCCGTTGATAATCGCGTAGAGCGATTCAATGTGGTTGGTGATAAATCCTTCCCGTATCGCTTTGACGATCGGAATGCCCCCGCCGACACTCGCTTCAAAATAAAGTTCTCTTCCCGCTTTCTTGGCAGCCGAAAAAAGAGATTTCCCCTCTTCAGCGATCAGCGCCTTGTTGGCGGTCACCACATGTTTTCCGTTTTGAAGCGCCTTCAGGATGTACTCTTTAGCAGGATGGACGCCGCCAATCAACTCGACAATAATGTCTATTTCTTTATCGTCCAAAAGGTTGTTAACGGAAGAAGTAACCAGTGATCGAGGAATCCTGACAGGTCTTTTGGCCAATACCCGTTTGGCGGCGATTCTCTTTACGACGACTTCAATGCCGGCCCGCTCGGCAAGGAGCCGGCGGCGGGTCAAAAGAGCATGCGCCACCCCTGAACCGACCGTGCCGCATCCAAGAATACCCACTTGTACTTTTCTAGGAGTAGACATAAGAGATATATTATACTAAAAAAGATATGAAATATCAAGCAAATAGAGAAGTTACGAAGAAAACAGGCGGGAATTAAACTTGGGAAGATTCAAAGATAAGATCATTTTCTTTTAATTTCTCAATGATGGGATATATCTCCCAAGGGGGGATACCAATCGTATCGCTGATGTCAATAAGATCGTTGGTACCATCCGCATAGGCAAGGAAATTCAATAGGCTTCTGATGGAATAAGAATATCCTAATTTGCCGGCGCCTAAAGTCGGATACAATCCTCTCTTGCCAAGCTGTGGCTCCCCAAGACATCGGGTACGATAAATTTTATTTCTTTCCAGGAGTTGGAGGCAGTCTTTCAGTAATTCAAAAGCCCCCTCTAATCCCTTCGGAGTCACCATCTCCAGATTGTCCAGAGAGGTATGGTACTCAGGATACGCAGCGTATTTGCTTCGCATTACGGAGACCAAGGGTAAATCCACGCCAGGACTGCAATACTGGCGTTCATCGCTAGCGCGCTCAAGATAGGAATACTTTATAAAATTCGGGTGTTTGAACCTTAGCACATTCAAAGCCAGCTTATCGGCAAGGGTATTCCCTTTTCTGGACGGCATGAATGAGTAAGCTCGTTCATCGCCAACGCAAGTAACATTAAAACCGGCGACCACATTCTTCCGCATGACGGCGAGGTTTTTGCTTAAGTAAGTGAGCGCTCCGATCGTCTCAGGCATAAAAATAATCCGGTAGCTATAGTAACGTTCACGGTTTTTTAAAACCCACTTTACCAGAAAAGTTGTCACCGCCGGTCCGGAGAGTTCATTATTAGCCATTGAGGGGTGACAAATATAGGTCGACAAAAACACTTCTTTTTCTGTCTTGCCGGGAATAAAACACTCCCCATAACTAAGATGCCCGTCTTTTAGCTCACTATCAATAACGCACCGGTACTTTCCCTCCTTGAGTCCTATCCTTTGGCGGTGTGTGATGCAGAACCCCCAGCGCTCTTGATAATAGGAAGTAGCGTAAGGAATGGCATCCGGTTGTTCTTCGATGGAGTATAAGTGTTTTTGCAATTCGGCGAGAGAGACGTCGGTATTAACGGGAATAGAATATCCAACCACGTGAAGGTTGTTTTTTTTGAA
>JACOVV010000099.1 GCA_016177145.1 Candidatus Omnitrophota bacterium
GTTTCAAACCCGCCCCCACACTCCCTCTTGATGACATTCTCTCCATCTCATCCGATGAAGAATATCTCAAACGTTTCCAGGGAACTCCCTTAATGCGGGCCAAGCGGGCGGGGTTGCAGCGCAACGCCGCCATTGCGGCGGGGAATACGAGACTGGTACAATAGAGAGTTGTGGACAAAAAACAGGTCGCTGAAATCCTGGAAGAAATCGGCACACTGCTGGAACTCAAAGGAGAAATTTCGTTTAAGTTCCAGGCCTACTTCCGCGCCGCGCGCTCGATTGACGCCCTTACCGATGAAATTGACGTTTATGTCAAGGAAGGGCGCCTTCGGGAAATACCCGGTGTCGGTGAAGGACTCGCGGAAAAAATCACGGAACTGGTGACAACCGGCAAGCTCAAATATCTTGAAGAACTCAAGAAATCGTTTCCCGAATCATTGTTCCAGCTTCTCCAGATTCAGGGACTCGGTCCCAAGAAGGTCAAAGTTCTCTATGAAAAGCTAAAAATCAAATCAGTCGCTGATCTGGAAAAGGCAGCGCGCGCCGGAACACTTTCCAATCTGGACGGATTCGGCGAAAAAACAAGTGAAAATATCCTCAAAGGAATCGAACATCTTAAGAAGCACAGCGGCTACTCTCTTTATTCGAACGCTCTGGCCGAAGCGGAAAAGATCATCACTCATCTCTCCAAACATCCTAAAACAATCCGAATCAGCATTGCCGGCAGTCTTCGCCGCCATAAAGAGATCATCCGGGATCTGGATATTCTGGTCAGCTCCAAAAATCCCGAAGCGATCATGGAAACGTTTACTACTCTCGATTCCGTCGAAACCGTCACGGCTAAAGGCGAGACGAAATCCAGCGTTCTGTTGAAATCAGGAATCCAAGTGGATTTGCGGGTCGTCACCGATACCGAATTCCCCTACGCCCTCCATCACTTCACCGGCAGTAAAGAACACAACACCGCCATGCGCGCCCGCGCCAAGCAGATGGAGATGAAGATGAATGAGTATGGCCTCTTCAAGGAACCGTCTGACAAACTCATCCCCTGCAAAGATGAAGAGGAAATTTTCGAAAAACTCGATCTTTCTTATATCCCTCCGGAACTCCGCGAAAACATGGGAGAGATTGAGGCAGGGGCACGGCGCGCCGTGCCCCTACTCATCGAAGAAAAGGATATCCGCGGCGTTTTCCATACCCATTCCCTCTATAGCGATGGCGCCGCGACGATTGAAGACATGGCAAAAGAAGCCCAGCGTCTCGGTTTAAAATATATCGGCCTCTCCGACCACAGCCGGTCGGCCGCTTACGCCCACGGCATGGAGCCTGAACGGATCAAAAAACAGTGGAAAGAGATTGACGAGATCAATAAACGGCTCAAAGGAATCCGTATCCTGAAAGGATCAGAAGTAGACATCCTTGGTGATGGTTCTTTGGATTACGACAACGCAATTTTAGCCGAACTTGATTTTGTGATCGTCTCAGTCCACAGCCGATTCACCATGAGCGAAACCGAAATGACGAAACGAATCATCAAAGCGATCCAAAACAAATATACAACGATGCTTGGCCACATGACCGGACGACTTCTCTTGGGACGAGAAGGATATCACATTAATCACAAGGAAATTTTTCAAGCGGCTAAAGATTATGGTGTCATAATCGAACTGAACGCCAACCCGCACCGCTTCGATGTGGATTGGCGCTATGGCCGCGACCTCAAAGAACTGGAGATTAAAGTCAGCATCAACCCCGACGCGCACAAGGTTGACGGGATTGCGGATTATCGTTTCGGCGTCGGCATCGCGCGAAAGGGGTGGCTTGAGAAGAAGGATGTGTTCAATACGATGGGGCTGGAACAGATAATGAAATTCTTATAACAATGACGTAGGGGCACGAGGCCCGCCTCTACAAAATATATGTCTGAATCGTTTAAACAAACAAAATCCCACGCCAGCAAAATCCTGACCGCCCTCAAGAAATCCTACCCCGACGCCAGGTGCGCGCTCGATTTCAACAATCCCCTGGAGCTTTTGGTCGCCACCATCCTCTCCGCCCAGTGCACCGA
>JACOVV010000102.1 GCA_016177145.1 Candidatus Omnitrophota bacterium
AGGGACAACCGCGTGACGAGTTCCTGACGGGTCAACCCCAAGGATACCCCGATTTTGGCGGCACAGACCATCCCTATGGAAATCGCTTCTCCATGTTTGTACCGGTTTGAATACCCGGCCGCGGACTCGACAGCGTGGCCAACGGTATGTCCGAAATTCAACAACGCTCTTTTACCGGTTTTGTCTCTTTCATCCTGCTCAACGAATTTCGCTTTCCAGCGAGCGCAGACGCTCACAATGTACCTAAGGGTTTTTTCGTCTCTTTGGAGTTCTCTGGAACCGGTCCGTTCCAAAAAACGAATGAGTTTTTTATCAGCAATCACGCCGTACTTGATCACTTCCGCCATTCCGGCGAAGAATTCCCTTGAGGGGAGCGTCCGTAAAGTCCCCACATCGCTGATGACCGCCGCCGGCTGCCAGACAGCCCCCACCATGTTTTTCGCCACGGCCAAATCAATGCCGGTTTTCCCGCCGATCGCGGAATCCACTTGAGCCAGCAATGTCGTTGGAATCTGAACGTAAGGAATACCTCTCTTAAAGGTCGCCGCGGCAAACCCGCCGAGGTCTCCCACGACCCCTCCCCCAAGATTCAGGAGCAAAAAGGGGCGTCCTCCTCGAGAGAAACGGGTTAACTGGTTCATTATTTTTGAGTACTGGATTAACGATTTACTCTTTTCAGTGTCTGGAACCGTAATAAAATGCGGCGTGATCCGGACCTGTTCCAAAGATCGGCTGAGCGTTCCCCCAAAAAGGCGCCGTATTTTCGCCGTCGTGATGATAACAGCGTTATCCGCGTTCAGATGAATTCGCCGGCGCAGTAGCTCTCCTGTTTGTGAAAGGAGGCCTGTTCCGATCAGGATCGGGTAGCTGCGCTCTCCAAGATGCACGGTCGTTGTTTTCATGATAAGGAAATTTAGAGGTTCACTCCCAAAAAGGCCGCCAGGAACCGGACGGACGGCCACAAAAATCGATCTACGAGTCCCAGCCACAAAAGGGGGATTAAAATTAAAAAACCAAACGGTTCCAACCGTATCAGCCAAACGGCCTGCTTGGGTGGCAAAAGTCCCGCGAGAACCCTTGAGCCATCCAACGGGGGTATGGGAATCAGGTTAAAGACGGCCAGGACAAGGTTTATCAAAACTCCCACTGTGATCAAAGCCGACAAACCGCCTGAAGGCCCTAGTTGCAGCAGTAGTGAGAGAATAAAAGCAATCGTCAGGTTCATCAGCGGGCCCACCAGTCCCACCCAAATCATGTCCCGTTTCGGGTGATACAGGTTCAAAAAATTGACCGGAACAGGTTTAGCCCAGCCAAAAACAACCGGTGAGTGAACCGCCGCCAGCAGAAATGGGAGCAGTAGCGTCCCGAAAAAATCAATATGCGCCAGCGGGTTTAAAGTCAACCGCCCCGCCTCTTTCGCCGTGGAATCCCCCAGACGATAGGCGACCCATCCGTGTGAAACTTCATGCAAGACCACTGACATGAGAAATAAAGGAAGGGTCGCCCAAAATGTCATCGTCTGATCGATCTTTGGTTACTTTTTAACGGCTTCTTTTCCGCCGGCCGAGGGTTTGGTGGAGACTGCCGCGGATGACGGACCCGCAGCCGGTTTCTTGGCCGCTGCCGCCGCTCCTGTCGCGGGGGCGGTTCCGGCCGGAGCCCCTTCCTTCGGCGCCGCCTCACTCGCCGCTTTCTTTACTTTCAACCGCACGGTTTTTACCTTCGGCAGGTGAAAAATGGATGTTTTTTCATTCCACTGTTTTTTTTCCTGAAGCGCTTTGACTTTTTCATAACGCTTTAGCACGGTCCTTTGTTCAGCGGAAACACTGCTTGTTTTCAAACTGGGATGCTGCGACATAGTCCTTTATTCTCCTTTTCTCTCTCCCTATAACTTCCTGACAAAACAATCGGGGAACTGTTTTTTAAATCCTTTGGCCGCTTTTGTGGCTTCACTGGAAGTGGGGTATTCCCCGATGCAGATAGCCAGAAGTTCTCCCTTGGGGAGCATGAACGATTTCTGCCCTTTGGTCCGAAATTCTCCGATCAGTCTTTCAGCCGATTTTTTGTCACGGTAAGTGACCACTTGGATCGTGTATCCCTTCTCATCGTTTTTGACCACAGCCGAAACTTTTGTTTCCTTCTCTTCGTTCTTCAATGTGAACACAGGTTGTTTTGTTTCTTCCATGGGCTGTTGGGCGATGGCTTCTTTCTTTTCCTCCGCCGCCGGGGCCGGAGTAATGATACGCGCCACAGGAAAAGAGAGGATCTCATAGTTTTTTGTCACTTGTTTCCCGCGCTCAACGCCCAAAGAGAAAGCAAGGACCAGCGCGATTAAAACTCCGATCACCCCAAAGAGTATCTGCTCGAAGGAGACGGTCTTTGCCGAAAAGACGGCTTCTTTCCGGAACCGTCCTCTTGCCCCGGGCGCTCCCGGTGAAAACTCTCTAAACAACTCCTCCTGGTATCCAGCGTTTGGATTCGGCATTGTTTTACGCCTTCACTCCAAAATCAAACACAAAATCAATCGCGTGTTCCGCTTCGCCCTGCGCGTTAAAATCCATCCGGATATTCGGAAGGATCAAAGTGATTTCTTGCGTCTCGTGACTCGGTTTTAAGAAAGCGATATAACCGTCATACACAACTCCCGGATAAACCATGCCGCTGGTGAGAGTCACGATGTTTAATAACGAAAGCCGTCTTTCTTCGGGATCCCGCGCGAACGCCGTGGCGAACCCCAGCCCCGCTCCATAGAACCCGGGTGCGGCTCCGGAGATTGTCTTCACCGACTGGGCGGCCGAGCCTTTGGCCAGCGATAAAGCGACAACATAATCGGGAGAAAGAAAATTGTATTGACTGCTCAAATCATCCAGCAGCGTCGCTTCGCCGGGATTCACGAAAATCTTCTTGGCGCCGTTATTGGACACTTTCACGTAAAAGACAAGCGTTTGCGGAAGATACGGGTTCAGCCCCGCCACCGCCCCGAAGATCCTCTTATCGTTAAAGAGCCCGTTTAAAAACGTGTGCGACACCGGCTCCACTTCGATTTCGACCCCCTCCTGCACAAGCTTTTGTTTGGGAGGAGTAAATTGAAATTCGTAGAGCAACCCGTTTTGTTCTCTGGTCAACTCAAGGCGCTTCTTATACCGCTGTTCGTGGACCATCTTTCCTCTCCCCGCACAGCCGGCCGCCATAATGACCAGGAGTAAAAGAACAATCCCCCGTCTCATAGAAATCGTATTATATCATGAAACGAATCAAGTTCCACTGTTTTTTAGAAAAAAAAACGAGGCGGCTTTTTAAGGCCGCCTCGTTATCGTTAGAGAACGAGCTGATTTCTTTTGATCAAGCGTCGTCGGCAACTCTAGCTCTGGAACGATTGATCACCTTGAGCAGATCCCATATTTCATTGTTGGGCATCGCCACGGGTAACCCAATGTCAAAGCTATATTTTGTTCTGAGTTCCTTTTGCTGCCATTCCTGAACAATACCGAAAACCCGGGTCGGATCCACTCCTTTGCCGCTCAGGTAACCAGGCAGTTCACTTAAAGGAACCACAGCGTCCACGTAGAATCCTCGCTCGATCAGCGATTCTCTCGTCACTGCCGCCGGATCCGCGACTATCGCGACGACCGGTTTACCAGCCGCGTGGGCTGTTTGAGTCCGGGCGCTGATAAAACCGCTGGTCTCCGCGTTGGCGAGTGTTTGATCCGCGTCGAAAACAAACGCCTCCGTGTTCTGGGCATTGATGACAGCGTCAAACTTCTTTACGGCGTATTCAGGAGTCGTCGTATCGGTAGGAAGAGCGGCAAACAACTGGTCATGCGCCGGCCGCTGATTCTGTTGATAAGCGTTAAACGCCTTCTCCCATGCCTCATTGTCTTGGTGGGTATAACCGAGCAACGCTCCTAATTCATGGATCAAAACTCCAGGATCAGTCACTGTTAAGTAGATCGATCCACCCGCATAGAGACTCGCGTGTCCTTCAAAAACGAAGTCTTCACCTTGATCGGGTGTCAAGAGGAGCAACCGATTCTGCGCAATGACTTCTCGCAGAGCGGCAGCCCTTCGTGTGTCCCCAATCGCGTCCAGGTAAGCCAGTACTTCCTGAACCCAAGTATCCTGTTGGCTCAGCACTCTAGATCTGCCGGTTTCTATTGCTTGGCGGACCGGGTCATCAATATATATCTCATGGTTCTGGTAACTTAAAACTCCAGATCCATCCGCTAAATGTCTGTATTCCTCTTTTAATTTGTCCAGATCTGTACGAACCTCTCTCCCCTCCACAGTAGCAGTCACCGTTATCCTACCCGCATCGTTTGCAGTGGCCGTTATTGTGACGTTTTGTGGAGTCCCATCGAGTTCCATCTGGACCTGTTTCACTAATGGAGTACCGCCTTTTATGCTCGCTTTTTCTTCATCCGTTAAAGCGCTTAATACTGCGGCTCTTCCCCAGCTAAAAGTCGCATAACCGAAGCAGGCAAAGAGCAATCCTACTGTCAGAACTGTTAGTTTCGATAGTTGTTTCATTGTTGTTAGTTCCTCCTTATTTTGGCTCATGACCGTGGTCAAGTATTGCGGGTTTTACCGCTCTCTGCCGTGCCAATGTGGCGCTTGTTACGTCTGTCGGTAACGACTGACTCACTTTCTCCATCGTCTCCTTCAGAATCTCCTGGTAAGGGGTCGGCATATCCGGTTGTGTGACGCGGGGAGCGATCACGATGTAAGAAATCCCGTTGGCCTTCAGGAACTGGCTGATGCCGGAGGTATGAAATCCTCCGGTTCTCAAGATTCCCTTGGCGACGCTCCGCTGCCGCATGACCGCGAGACTATTTTCAACCATGGCCCTCTCCCGGTCAATCGCTATTTTATAAAAGGTTTCCCCTTCCTGACGGTAATGCTCCAGAAAAGCGATCTCCTCATCCGTGGCGCTGAGAGAAATACCGTTTTGCTTCAGGAGGCGCGCCAGATCATCAATGGTGAAAGGAGCGATTTCCTGGATGTATTCCTCCCACTCCAGAGGAACGAGCGAAATTTTACCCAGCTTTTGCAGGTAGTACAACCCTCTGGCCAATCTATCCAGTTGCCGTTCCTGAGTTCCTTTATACCATTTGGAACGAAGCTCCTTTTCCAGTCCACGGATCTCGCCGAAGAGTTTTGAATGGTCCACTTTCTGGGAATACTCTTCCGCCTGTTCATATTCTTCTTTTTCCTCGGCCTGCGAGGATTTTACCACTAGAGCGATGTTCGGGTAGGTCTCTTCGTAAAAGGGGATATTG
>JACOVV010000100.1 GCA_016177145.1 Candidatus Omnitrophota bacterium
ATGAAGAACAGAAGTTTTATCTGATGTGCCGGGGAGTGGACGCTCCAACGGCGGAAGAATTGCTTCTGTATGGTTTCTTTGAGCAGGGTATTGAGCGGGTGCGTAATGAAGAATTGAGAAACGTGATTCGGGAACGGCTGACCCGGAGAATTGAAAAAGGGGCGCCGGCGGCGATTGAAGAGATGGTTTTAACCCAATGAACTCTTTTAAAACGGTGGCGAAAGTTTCAGATGTTGGCGCTGGACGCGTGAAGGTAGTCGAGGTCGAGGGGAAGCGGATCGCTCTCTGTAATCTGGATGGGACGATTTACGCGATTGACGATCTCTGCACTCATGATAACGGCCCGCTGGGGGAAGGGGAAATCTTCAACGGCCAGATCGAATGTCCCCGCCACGGAGCGCGGTTTGACGTCAAAACCGGAAAAGTGACGTGCCTGCCGGCGGTGATGCCGGTGAAGACGTATGAAGTAAAAGTTGAGGGGACGGAAGTGAAAATCAAATCATGATCAACGCACAAAAACTTCGCCAGGATTTCCCGATTCTCTCGCGCCAGATCCATGGTCAGCCCTTGGTCTATCTGGATAACGCGGCGACGACCCAGAAACCGCGCGCCGTCATCGAAGCGCTCAAGCGCTACTACGAGACGACCAACGCGAATATCCATCGGGGCGTTCATACCTTGAGCGAAGAGGCGACCGATCAATATGAAGATGTGCGCGCGAAAGTCGCCCAGTTTATCAACGCTCCTGAACATGATCCTTCGCAGATTCTTTTTACCCGCAACGCCACCGAAGCGATCAATCTAGTAGCGCGCGCCTGGGGCGGCGAAAATCTCAAACCAGGAGATGAAATTCTTTTAACCGTAATGGAGCATCATTCGAATTTAATCCCCTGGTACCTGATCGCCAAGGAAAAAGGGGCCAGGACAGTTTTTGTGGATATTGATGAGCAGGGATTTTTACGGATGGAGGAATTCAAGAAAAAGCTGACATCACGGACAAAAATCGTTGCCGTGACGCACGCTTCCAATGTGTTAGGGACAATCAATCCCGTAGCGGAGATCGGGAAACTGGCGCATGACGCCGGAACCCTTTTTTTAGTGGACGGCGCGCAGAGTGTGCCGCATTTGCCTATGGACGTTCAGAAGATCGGCGCTGATTTCCTGGCGTTCTCGGCGCATAAAATGCTCGGCCCCACGGGAGTAGGGGTTCTGTACGGCCGCAAAGAATTATTGGAAGCGATGCCTCCTTTCCTGGGTGGAGGCGAAATGATTAGTAAAGTCACGCTGGGAGAGGCGGCCTGGAATGAGGTTCCCTGGAAATATGAAGCGGGGACTCCGAATATCGCCGATGTGATCGCTTTTGGCGCCGCCCTGGATTATTTACAGGAGATCGGGATGGAAACGGTTCAGAAACATGAGCAGGAGCTTGTCAGTTACGCTCTGCGGGTTCTTTCGGCTTTGGAGGAGATCGTTCTTTACGGCCCTGCTAAACCGGAACAGAGGACCGGGGTTGTCTCTTTTAACGTAGGAACGATTCATCCGCATGACATCAGTCAAATCCTCGACTCCCGTGGAATCGCCATACGGGCGGGGCATCACTGCGCTCAGCCGCTCATGAGGCGATTGAATGTCGTGGCGACGGCGCGCGCTTCGTTTTATCTTTATAATACGCCGCAGGAAATTGATTTGTTAGTTGAGGCGCTCAAGGAGGCAAGAAAGTTCTTTGGTCATGTTGCCCGAACCCGAACTTGATGACCTATACCGGGATATCATTCTGGATCATTACCGCCAGCCTCGGAATCGAGGTAAGCTTCCCAAGGCGGACTTGTCGGGAGAAGGATACAATCCGCTCTGCGGCGATGAAGTAACCCTGCAGTTGATTGTTGACAATGGGAAGGTGCGGCAGGTGATGTTTGAAGGGAGAGGGTGCTCCATTAGCCAGGCCTCCACTTCCATGATGACGGAGATTATCAAGGGGAAGACGATAGCCGAGGTTCGGGAAATGATCGAACTGTTCAAGGCAATGATGACGAAAGATCAACCGGCGGCGCCGGAACTGGGTGATTTAGAGGCGCTGGAGGGGGTTAGAAAATTTCCGGTTAGAGTAAAATGCGCGACACTGGCGTGGAATGTGCTGCAGGACATTCTTAAAGAAGTCAAAAGTAAAAAGTAAAAAATACGGAGTTAAACATGCCGACACCCGACGAAATTCGCGAACGACTCAAGCAGGTATTGGACCCGGAAGTCCACGTCAGCATCGTGGATTTAGGATTGGTGTATGATATCCAAGTCCACGAAGAAAAGAAAGTCCATATTAAAATGACACTGACCAGTCCCATGTGCCCCGCGGGGCCGGAGATTATGTCTCACGCGCATATGGCGGCAAAGACGACTCCCGGCGTCGAAGAGGTAAAAATTGATCTGGTCTGGTCTCCGCCGTGGGACCCGAGGAAAATGGCGACCGAAGACGGGAAAGCGCAACTTGGAATCTGGGACGATGGGACAGGGCCTGGAGAAACGCCCGGCCCGCAGGATGATATTGTAAAGGAAGAATAATAAGTTATAATGTCGTATGATTGAGGTAACGTATGCCACTATCACAAAATGAAATGAAACGGTACAGCCGGCACTTGATTATGCCGGAGGTCGGAGTCAAAGGGCAGGAAAAGCTCAAAGCGGCCAGCGTGCTGGTGATTGGAACCGGCGGGTTGGGTTCACCGTCGAGTCTTTACCTGGCCGCCGCCGGAGTCGGCCGGATCGGCTTGGTTGATTTCGATAAAGTGGACTACTCCAATCTCCAGCGGCAGGTTCTCTTTACTACCAGCGACGTCGGCAGACCCAAAATTCA
>JACOVV010000101.1 GCA_016177145.1 Candidatus Omnitrophota bacterium
GTATATTTAAGAGTAAGAAAGCAAGAAGTAGGGGGCGGAAAATGCTTCAAGCGGAACTATGGCTTTTAGGGATGTTGGTGACGGTTTTAGTCATTTACTGGCGTGAAGAGCGAAGGAGACTCAAAGAGAGTGTCCCTGTCGCGCGGGTTCAGTATTTCTGGACCGGATCCGAGCGCCGTGATGAAGAACGAGTCAATTTAGTATTCAAAGCCCGCTATCAGGTTACAAAAGATCCCGCTAAAATCCAGCGCGAAAGTCTCACCGATGATGTCAGTTCAAGAGGTTTGAAGCTCATTGCCTATGAAAAACTAAATGTTAATGAAGAAATAGAACTGGAGATTGAAATTCCTCCCCATGAGGTCCTGAGGTGTAAGGGGAAGGTTGTCTGGGTTAAAGACCTGCCTCCTGATGAAGGGGGGAACAAGGAAAAGAGAAGTTTTGTGATCGGGTTGTGCTTTACGCAGCTTTCTCCGATAGTTGCGGACCGGCTCGCTTCTTTTCTCAACGAATCCCCCTCAAACGCGACGGCCGCGGCCGCGTAGTTTCCATTGACAGTTCTCGTCCCACTGCGATAAAATAAAACTCAATGCCAAAAACAATCCTCCTCGCGGATGACGAGCCAGATACGGTTGTGCTAGTCCACGAACGCCTTCAAAAAGCGGGATACCGGGTTGTAACGGCTTTCACAGGCGATGAAGTTCTCCAGAAAACTCAAGCGGACCTTCCAGACCTTATCTTATTGGACATTGTCATGCCAGGCATGAACGGGTACCGTGTCTGCCGTCGTTTAAAAGAAGATGACGCTACTAAACATATTCCTGTCATTCTCTTTACCGCCCTGCAGAAGAATGATCTTCTGGTGACGGCCCAGGCAAGCGGCGCCGACATGATTATCTCGAAACCGTTCGAAGCCGAAGAGCTTCTCCAGGTTGTGCAGAAGTTCCTCAAGGAATAAAAAAGTATGGGGTTGGGGGAGAGACTGGTTGAAAAAGGGGCCATTAACGCGGCGCAGTTGGAACAAGCCCTTCAAGAATCCCGCAAGACAGGCCTTCCCATCAAGCAAATCCTGCTCCGGTTAAAGCTGGTCAATGAAGAAACAATTGGACAGCTTCAGGCGGAAGAACTGGGCGTTCCGTTTGTGGATCTTTCCGATTATATCATTGACCAGGAGACCCTTAAGCTCATTCCTGAGACAGTCGCCCGCAAGCACATGTTGATCCCGTTATTTAAGATCGGTAATTCAGTGACGGTAGCAATGGCCAATCCTGCCGACGTGGTCGCCATTGATGAGGCGCGCCTTCGCACCCGTCATGAAATTGAAACCGTGGTGGCTACCAGTCAAGCCATTGAGAAAGCGATCCATCAGTATTATGGAGTGACGCAGAGCGTCGAGGATATTGTGAAGTCCATCGACCTGGGCGTCAAGGTGAACCTGGAAGAAGCCGACGCGCAAACATTAAGCCGGGTCGCCGAAGAAGCCCCTATCATTCGTCTGGTCAATCTTCTGCTGACGCAGGCCGTGAGAGAAGGAGCGAGTGATATCCACATCGAACCGGAAGAAAATGTCCTCATGATTCGTCTCCGGGTGGACGGAACGCTCCATGCCATAGAACCGCCTCCAAAACGTCTTCAGTCCGCCATCATTTCTCGAATCAAGGTAATTTCAGGAATGGATATTGGAGAAAGACGAAAACCCCAGGATGGACGGATTAAGATCAGAATCGAAGGGAAGGAAATTGATATCCGTGTTTCGACTTTTCCAACGATGTACGGAGAAAATGTCGTCTTACGGCTCTTAGAACAGGAAAGAATTCTCCTGGGATTGGACCGGCTCGGGTTTACCCCAGAAATCCTGACACAGTACCAGCGGTTAATGACTCATCCCAACGGCATTATTCTTGTCACCGGACCGACCGGAAGCGGTAAAACGACGACCCTCTACAATACCCTGAACGCGCTGGATCGCGAAACGAAAAATATTCTCACCATTGAAGACCCTGTGGAGTATCACCTGAATGGGATCCGCCAGTCGCAGATCAACCTTAAGGCCGGTTTGACGTTTGCTTCAGGATTGCGTTCTCTTCTTCGTCAGGATCCGGACATCATTATGGTGGGAGAGATTAGAGATACCGAAACGGCGGAGGTGGCGATTCAGGCGGCTCTCACCGGGCATCTGGTATTAAGCACTCTGCACACCAACAGCGCCACGGGAACGCTGACACGGCTGTTGGATATGGGAATTGAACCTTTTTTGATTTCATCGAGTGTCATCGGTATTCTGGCGCAGCGTCTTGTCCGCAGGATCTGTGAAAAATGCAAGGAACCATTTCAGCCGCCGGCAGACCTGTTGGAGCGCTTAAAAATACCCGTTGCCCAAGAGAGCCGTTTCTTCCATGGCAAGGGATGCCGGCAGTGCCGTTCGTGCGGTTACAGCGGCCGCGTGGCTATTTTTGAATTGTTGATCCTGGAGGAACAAATCCGCGGCCAACTGATGAACAGGGAATCAGCGCAAAAGATACAAACGCTGGCTCAACAAGCCGGTATGCGAACGTTAAGGGAAGACGGATTGCGCAAAGCCGCCTCGGGAATAACAACGCTGGAGGAAGTTCTGAACGTGACCCAGGAGACATAGGATGAAAAATGGCTGAATATTTTTATCGCGCCTTTGACCCTTCAGGGCAGACAAAACAAGGGACCATGGAAGCCGAGGGGGTTGATGCCGTCGCTAAAAAGCTGAAGCAGCTGGGCTATATGCCGCTGACTATTAAGGAAGGCAAGGGAAAGATTCCTGGGTTTGGAGCCGCTCAGCGGTTCATCATTGGCCGGCGGGTTCCCCATTCCGATCTGAACGCGGTCACGCGGCAGCTGGCGACTCTTCAAAGGACCGGCATTCCTCTCTTGGTAAGTTTGCGGGCGGTGAAGGAGGAAATGGAGGCGTCGTACCTGGGTTCGATTTTAACGAAAATCTGCCAGGCGGTCGAAGAAGGGAAAAGTCTCTCCGAATCGTTAGCGCAGCATCCGGAGGTTTTTAATCAAGTCTACGTGCAGATGGTTCGAGCGGGCGAGACCGCCGGAATCCTTGACCAGATGCTCGACCGATTAGCCCAATTGGGAGAACATGATGAGGAAACTTCTTCGCAAATCCGCTCAGCAATGCAGTATCCCTTGATCGTTTTGGTGACGATTTCTTTGGTGTTTGTTTTTATCATGACGTTCGTTATCCCGCGGTTTTCCGATTTGTTCGGGCGTTTTCATACGGCTCTTCCATTGGCGACGCGGGTCCTCCTTGGGATCAGCGCGGTTTTCCAGCACCACTGGACAGCGGTTCTATTGACGGTTGTTTCTCTCATTATTGGGGTCCGCTGGTTTTCTTCGGTCCCTTTCGGCAGGCGGCGGATTGACCGCTGGGTTCTTAAAACGCCGGTTTTTGGATCTCTTTTCCAAAAGATCTATTGGTCCCGTTTCGCTCAGATTGTGGGTCTTCTATCACAGGGAGGAGTTCCTATCGTTGAGACTTTGCATGTTGCGGCCGAAGTGACGGGGAATCGCTGTGCGGCAGACGCTATCCATGGAGTTGCGCGGGGAGTCAGCGAAGGGAAAGGGTTATCAGAACCGATGAGGGATTCGAAATTTTTCCCTCCCACGCTGCTGCATATGGTCAAAGTGGGGGAAGAAAGCGGAAGAATGGACGAACTTCTTTTGCGGGCTTCACAGCACTACGACACCCAAGTAGCTTACGGGCTAAAACGGCTTGGTGTCTTAGTTGAGCCGCTCCTTTTAGCCGTGCTGGGAGCGATGGTGCTGGTGCTTGCCCTAGGCGTTTTCATTCCGATGTGGAACGTGATCTACTTATTCCGCCGTTAGTTTACGGCTGTTTTCTTGACACGAATTGATTCTGTGGTATACTTACCTACTTGAAGGGGGGAACTCATGACTAAAAAAAGTGGTTTTACCTTGATCGAGTTGATCATGGTGATTGCCATTCTCGCCATACTCGCGACTGTCTCTATTCCTAAGTTTATCGATCTGACGATTGAAGCGAAGAAGGCAGGAGCGCAGGGAGGATTGGGATCGCTTCGCTCAGCGGTCGCTATTTCTTATGCCCAGAGCATTACTACGGGAACGGCATCCTATCCTTCCTCCATCACAACGAGTCTCTTCGCTGACAGCCAAATTCCAGGAAATCCATTGAACAGCCTGACTTCTGTCGGTAACGTAACCTCAGCTCCTGCCGGCACGGTGACAAGCGCTTCCAATGGATGGTGGTACATTACTTCTTCCGGGCGCGTGGGAGCGTTTTCAGACGGAACGGTGGACACGAGCGGTTTCTAATTGACATCAAAAAAAGAGAACCAGAAGAAAATCGCTAAGAATTGGCTGGCGTTACTCCTATTGTTCTTAGCGGCTCTTTTTTGCTTTAACGACTGGTTCCCGTCCAGCGATGTCGTTTTCTTTCGAGATCTGAGCCGGTATTTCTATCCCCTGAGAGAATACACTGTTCACTGCCTGAAACAGGGTATCTTCCCCTGGTGGAATCCCTACATCATGATGGGGATTCCGCATTCCGCCCCCATGCAATTCGTGGTGCTTTATCCTTTGAGCTTTCTTTACTTTATCGGGGATTTCCAATTTGCGTTTAATCTATTCATTTTTGTCCATCTTTTCTTAGCGGCTGTTTTTGCCTTTTTCTTCTTTAAGGAAATGAAATACTCGACCCTGGCGTCCGGCTGGGGGGCTTTCAACTGGATGATGAGCGGCTACCTTGTCTCCTCGATTAACTTGCTGAACATTCTTGGCTCGGTGATTTGGCTCCCTTTGGTTCTGCTTCTGTTTCATCGGTTTTTGAGCCGGCGTGACAAGCGTTACTGTTTTTGGACCGGGTTAGCTCTTCTGATGATGTTTTTGGGGAGTGAAGCCGGGATTACTTTAGTCACTGGCTGGCTCCTTCTGGGATATGCTGTGGTTGACGGGTGGAGGAAGGGCCCAAAAGGATTGTCGTTCTCTCTAAAGGGATGGGGATGGACAGCGGTTCTTTTCGCCGGGCTGTCGGCTTTCCAATGGATTCCTTCGTTGGAATACTTATTGCAGACGGAAAGAGTTCAAATGAGTTTCCAAACAGCTACTTTGTGGTCTGTCCCGCCGTTAGACTTACTGAATTTGTGGAGTCCCTACATCACGGACGCGTGGGCTTTAAAACAGGATTATTGGGTCCGGCAGAGTCTGTTCACCAGTTACTATGCCGGCATGCTCCCCTGGGTCTTTATCCTCTGGCTTTTCTTAGAGTTGAAGAAGACCCCAAGGGTGAAATGGCTGCTGATTGGGCTTGTCTGTTCCCTGATCATTGTTTTAGGAAAACATACCCCTGTCTACAAACTCCTTTACTATCTAGTGCCTGGACTTTCGTCCATCCGCTATCCTGTGCGGTTATTTTTCATCCCTACTTTATTGCTTTGCTGGCTGCTGGTCCATGGTTGTGACAGTTTCCTCCGGTTTTCGAAAAGGGACCGTCCATTCTTGAGGTCCCGCTCCGCGGCGTATCTCAAAATCAGTTTGGCGGGCGCTGTGCTGATTTTATTATTCAGTCTGGAACCTGTCTCCCACTGGGTCAGGGAAAAATTGCTTTCATCTCAAGGCGAGGAAAAAATTCTGATGCAGATTTCCCTGCTCAACCTTCACGGCACCTTCCAGATATGGATCGCGAGCTGGCTCTTATTATGGCTGATCGCGGCGTTCCCTGCTCTTCGTTATCTCACTCTCGCAGTGCTGTCGCTGATCTTGCTATGGGACCTCAGCGGCGCCCACAAAGGGATTAATCACACGATGCCGCTGCAGAGTTTCTGGAGACCATCCAAGGCGATCGAATATTTGAAAAAGCAAGAGGGATATTTCCGTATTTGCCCTTCACCGAACTTTGATTTAAGAAATTACGCCGCCCCCTTGTTAAGAGTTCTTGAATGGTGTGTTCCTAATTCCCTGGTATCGTTTGGAATCGCCGATGTCACCGGCTACGATTCATTATATCCCCGGCGTTATCTGAAACTTTTGGGGAAAATCGTTGCGTCAAGTTCTCCCAGCTCCAATCAGTTGTTTAACTTGCTCAACGCCCGTTTTCTTTTGACGCCGAAAGAGCTTCCCAAGGAGTTCACGGCGGATACATGGAAGCTTGTCCTTGAGGGAAAAGAGATCTTTATCTACGAGAACAAAAAAGTTCTGCCGCGCGCTTTTTTAGTCCCTCGGGCCGTCTTCTTGTCTGATGAAGACGGGGCTCTTTCAAGAATCAGCGCTCCTGACTTTCAGCCGTCGCAGGAAGTTGTTCTTGAAGGGACCCCGGAGGGCATTATCGTTGAAAACACGCCATCTGAAGAATTACCTGCGAAGAAGAACGAAGAGAACGCGGTCATTGAAGTTTACCGTCCGAACACGGTAAAAATCAGAGTGGCAAGCGGCAGGCCGCAGTTTTTAGTCTTGAGCGACGCTTATTACCCAGGGTGGAAAGCGTTCCTGGACGGCAAACCGGCGCCCGTTTTTCGGGCCGATTATTATTTGAGATCTGTTCAAGTACCGCCGGGTGTTCACGAAATCGAATGGGTTTATCGTCCCTGGTGGTTTTTCTGGGCTCCGGGTATTTCTCTTTTGACTCTCTTTTTGTCGTTAAGATTTTTTTGCGGGCTTGACAGGAAACATTATTAGTTCTATAATCCTAACCTAATTCTAATCTGTATCATTCATCGATTAAGGAGGATGTCCATTGAGGATATTAATCACCGGGGGGCTTGGGTTTTTAGGTTCGCATCTTGCCGACGTTTTATTCAATCAAGATCACGATATAACGATCGTAGATAACAAGACTTCGAACGTTGTCGAGGAATCCTATTTTGAAGACAGGGGAGTTAAAGTCCATACGGTTTCCATCGAGGAATTCGAACCCCCGCATGATTTTGAAAGAATCTACCACTGTGCCAGTATTGTCGGCCCGGCCGCGGTGATTTCATACACCACTTTCCTGGGTTACAACATTAGTCAAACCAGTTTTCGCGTCATTGAAATGGCGGAGAAGATGCAAGCGCGTCTTTTATTTGTCTCCACCTCTGAGGTTTATGGCGGGGGAGGTGTTTTTAAGGAAGATGACGCGAAAATCATCGACGGAAAAGTGAGCGCGCGGCTGGAGTACAGCGTTGGGAAACTTTTGGGGGAAATCATGGCCCTGGATAAAGTCAGGGTCTCGGAACTCCATGTCAATATCCTTCGTCCTTTTAATATCGTAGGACCTCGCCAGTCTTCCAAGGGAGGATTTGTCCTGCCTCGGTTCGTGGAAGCGGCATTACAGGGAAAGGAAATCACCGTCTTTGGCGACGGCACACAGGTTCGCGCGTTTACGCATGTTGCGGAAATGGTTAAAGCGATGGTCCAAATTATGGAATCGAGTTTCCGTGGAGAAGTCTTCAACGCGGGCTCTCCTCAAAACGTCATCCAGATAGGGGAATTAGCGAAAAAAGTCAAAGTAATGGCACGAAGTCAGTCGCCGATCGTCTGCGTGGACCCCAAGACGGTTTACGGCCAGTTATACGAGCAGACCAACGATCGAATTCCGAACACAGGTAAAATTGAAAAAATGTTAGGATGGAAAGCGGTTTGCTCCATTGAAAAGATTATTCAGGACACCATTGACTACTGTTTGGCTTCTCAGAGCAAGTCACTCGCCGCTTCTTCAAAGCAACTTGTTTCTTCTTCTTGACCTTTCCGTTATTTAAGACATAATATATAGTTACAAGCAAGTCTTCTTATGACCATCATTGAGGCGTTGTGTCAACAATGGAACCGGTTCAGCGCCCTCCATTTTCATCCCGAGGGGCAAATTTTTTCTATTGATTTAGGAGTAGAGAAAATAGCCGCCGTTGTTTTAGAGAAAAACTCCAATGGTTTTCGATTGGTCGACGAATTTATCGAATTTCGCTCTCCCGGCCAGGACGATCACTGGTGGAAAGAAAAACTCAAACAGTGGATACAACAAAAACAGTGGAGAAGCAAAAAGGTTTTTTTTGTCCATTCTCAAGTGCCGGCAGTCTTGCGGCGCTTTCAAATTCCGAAAGTTGCTTCCTCGGAACTGAAGAACGCCATCCATTGGCAGATTAAAGACCAGCTTCCGTTTCCCATCGAAGAAGCGGTTGTTGAGTATCGTTTGATCGGATATCTGTCGGGAACTGAAGGGGCTTCGCAAGTGGATATTCTGGCGGCGGCGGCTCCGAAAGCGGAGATTCAGAAATGGGCGGATCAACTGGAATCTTTAGGGTTTGAGGTAAAGAGTTTTGGCTTGGTTCCCTCTGCCCTTGAGAGCGGCATTCATCAGAGCGCCGCTTATGCCCACCAGACGGTCGCCGTCCTGGAAATGGGAGCGGAAGCGACCTCCCTGGTGATTATCGGGAAACCAGGCATATTATTTTATCGCCAGCTTCAGGTAACGGGAAAAACCATCACGGAATCGCTTACGGGAAGCATTGTGATGGATTCAGGGCGGGTGGATATTACGCTTCAACAGGCGGAGGAGTTAAAGAAAAAGTACGGGATTCCTGACAGAAACACCGCGGAATACGATCACGAACGGTCAGTATCGCTGAATAAACTAGGCGTCATGATGAGACCAGCGCTTGAAAAACTGTCCAATGAGGTCCACCGGACATTGGAGTATTATCACATGCAATGCGGTCAGGCTGACCAGAAGGTGACCCGGTTGTTGTTGTCGGGCGGGACAGGACAGATGAAAGGTTTGACGGCGTTTCTGAAAGAGAGTTTGGATCTTCCGGTGGAGCTCTTGGATTTTGCCGGCACTCTTCTGAAAATAACAGCGGCTCCTGAACGTTCCGCCCGGTTTAATGTGGCGTTAGGTCTCGCATTCCAGGGGGCCAACAGTTTTAACCTGCTTCCTTTGAATTATCGTTTGAAGTCCTTCAAGGAAACACAGGCGGCCGTTGTGCGGGTTTTTGGAGTGGCCGCATGTTCCATTCTTGCCTTGGTTTTTTTATACCAGCATTGGAATCTAAAACAGATGGAATTACAACTGAACGCCGCTCAAGGATCTGTCAAGAACATGGGCATGATACTAGCTGTCAAAAAAGAAATCGAGCAAAGGAAGGAGTGGACTTGGAAAATCCGGCAAGCGGAATTGCTTTGTCCTAATCTAATGGCTGAGTTAAGCCAAGCGGTTCCGGCTAATTTACTGCTCGATGAGTTCACTTTTGACCAGGAGAAAAAGGAACTGCTGTTGAAAGGGATCATTTACGCGGAAGCCGAAGAATCACAAGAACAGCTTTCGGATTTCATCCAGCGTTTACAAAACTGTCAATGGGTCGCTCAAGTACGGGTCTTCGTCAAACGATCAAGGAAGTTTACGCTTCTGTCCCTGATCCGCGGAATATGTCTGAAGGATTGCTGCAGATGCAGAATGAGTTGTACCGTCTCCGTGAGTTGCTGCCCGCGAGCGAGGATGTTTCCGGATTAGTGCGTCTTTTCTCCGCAGAAGCGCAAAAAAGAAAGATCAAAATTGTCTCGATCACGCCGCAATCGCCTGTTCCTTTCAACAGTAACGAATCTGCGCTGTTTGACCGCTGGATCTGCTTCTCTGTTCCTTTAGAGGTGCGGCTTCAGGGACGCTACCGCGAGGTAGCGGAGTTTGTTGCGGGACTGAGCGCGACGCCGCGATTGACAACCCTGCGGAGGATTTCCTTAAAACGCGACAAGAGCATTGAACCCTTTGTTCGGGTTGAGTGTGAATTTCTCACTTATTATTTGCTGGAAAAGACTGACCATGACACCCAGACGTAAATTTTTATGGACCGCTATCTGGTTTTTGGCTGTTCTGCTTTTTTGGGGGTTATTCCCCAAAAGGGAAGGGAAATGGGGGGGAGCGCCGCAGAATCCGCCTCAGTCGCAGAGTCTTGCTTCTTCTCCAAGCCCTGATGCTGAAAAAGCGCTGCGCTGGGGAAGAGATCCCTTTGTCATGGCGGAACCGGCCGTTATCTCAGGAACGAATCGTCTTACCGGTATTATTTTCGATGAAAACCGCGTGGACCAATCTTACGCCATTATCGATCAGCAATTGGTGAAAGCCGGAGACAACATTAACGGCGCCAGAGTCGTGCAGATTAACAGGGACAGTGTTATTATTGAAATAAACGGAGAACAAGAAGAACTTCTTCTTTGAAGCCGGCCGGCATGTTATACTAAACTCATTTTAGCGGAAAGAATTGATGAATCCTAAAATTTTCACGGTGGAAGAAGCAAGGGTTTTATTGCCGCAGGTCTCCTCAGCCCTGACTCGTCTGCAAGAAAAGAAAAGGGAAATCGACCTCAAACAGATTGAGATTGATCTGATGGAGATTATCAGCGCGGCTCCTTCTCAAACGACGGGGATAGTCCAACAGAAGAGCGATGAACGGATGACGCTTCTGAATCGGCTGGTAACGGAGTACACGGGACTTTTTGAGGAGATCGAGAGCTGGGGCCCGGTCATCAAGGACGTGGATCAGGGGCTTATGGATTTTTATCATGTTAGAGATCAACAATTGGTCTTCCTCTGCTGGAAGCTGGGCGAGTCCAAATTGGAATACTGGCATGATCTGGAAAACGGGTTTCAAGGACGGCGGCCTTTGTGAGAAAAGACGGGGTAATTTATCTCACCAAGAAAGTTGAATTCTCAGCAAGTCATCGCTATCACCAACCCAAACTGAGTGTTGCTGAAAATAAGAAGATTTTCGGCAAGTGCTTTTGGCCGAATGGTCATGGCCACAATTATGCGTTGGAAGTCACTATTGCCGGGGGCGTTGATCCTGTGACCGGAATGGTCATGAATATCAAACAGTTGAAGAGGTTCCTTCAGAAAGTGGTTCAGCGGCTGGATCATCGTTACCTTAACCGGGACCTCCCGGAGTTCAAACGGCTGGTGCCGACGACCGAGAACATTGCCCGCGTGCTATGGCAAATCATTCTGGGCCAGTATCCACAGCTTCCTTTGCACAGGATTCGTTTGACGGAGGGAGAAGAGCTTTGTGTGGAGTATTATGGAGAATAATCACCTCTTTCTGACGCGCCGGTATTCGTTTTGCTGCAGCCACCGATTGCACAATCCTCGTTTGTCTTCTAGGAAGAACAAGGAAGTTTATGAGGAATGCAATAATCGTTTTGGGCATGGTCACGACTACATCTTGGAGGTCACGGCCAAGGGAAGAGTGGATTCTTTGACCGGGATGAGTGTTGATTTGCGGGTTCTGGACCGGTTTGTGCGCCGGGAGGTTATCCGTCGTTACGACCATAAACATCTCAACATCGATGTTCCTGATTTTAAAGGAATCGTTCCCACAGGAGAGAATATTTTGAGAG
>JACOVV010000108.1 GCA_016177145.1 Candidatus Omnitrophota bacterium
ATATCCAGATGAATCTCTCCCGCCGCTAATCCCGTTAAATCTTCCCGCCACAACATCTCCAGCGCCGCGCGATACTCATGATTGGGGTCTAACGGATGTTCAGCCCCTTCTTCATCCCTGTAGGTCAATGCTTCTCCGTTGATTAACCGCAGCAACCGGTTCATCCGCGCCACATTCCTCACCGTCTTGTCTTTGTCATATTCGATCGTGTTCTCGTCCCGGTCCTTCGGATTGGCCAACTGCCCCATCAACTTCCCAAGCTTCTCCTGGTTACTGTCAGCCGCGGCGTAGATATCTAACTTCAGATCTTCAGTAATACTTAATCCCCAGTTGTACAACAGATTCTCCTTGAAATGCGTCGCCTCTCCCGCCATATTGGCTGCTGCCAATAACTCTCCAATCCGGTTCATGTCCTGTTGGTATTTCGTCAGCGTATACTCTCCGCGATCCGCAATCCCATCTCCATTGACATCCGGCGCCACCGCTTCACTCAACACCCACCCCAGCTTCGCTAATGCTTCCTCTTTTCCTAAATCTAACCGCAGTTTCAACTCATTCCCTTGCACTAATCCAGTCAGGTTGTAGTTATCAACTAAGTCCTCATACAAACTCCCCGGTCCACTGTTATTCCTTAAATCTATCAGTAGTTCATTGATCCGCACTTGATCGGTTAGATAATTATTTAAGGTGTATTCACTCCACAAATCCACCCCTTCGGTTTGATTCTTTGGATTCCCACGAGGACTCACTCCACTCCCCAGGATAAACCCAACCAGATAATCCGCGTCGCTCTGTAGAACCCCTTCTCGCAGCTGGATCCTCCCGCTTAACCGCGCATCCGTCCCATCCAGTCCCCAGTTCGATATCCATTTTTCTTTAAACGCTTGATCTCCGTTGATGCCTCTCAACAACCCGGCCATCCGGGTTGTTTTTATCTCATACCGATTCTGATCGAACACATCCGCATCACCGTTGATTTTCCTGGGATGGATTTCCTGTCCCAATATCTTCCCAAGCCGACCAATCGAATCCAAAATCGCCTGGCGACTTGGAGTAGTTTCTGGAACCGCCATCCCCAGATAAATCTCTCCTTCTGCCGGCAGTGTCAATCCCCACAAATACGCAAAATTTTCACGGAAAGAATAGACGGTTGGCGTTACTGTATCCGTCATTGCGGATGTCTGCGTTACCGTATTGATCAAATTCATTACAAACGCCGTGTCCGGCAGATCGCTGATGAATTCCGTCTGTTTCTGCGTGATGAATTGATCCAGGTCCGCCTGGGTCTTCCCCTCCAGCAGGTTCCAATCCGAGCCCACAATTGTCCCCACCGCTTGCTCGATCCATCCCCCCGCGATGTCAAATAATCTCGTTCGGGTCGCCGCATTCGGCGTCTCCGCCGTTAATCCCGTCCCATACACCTCATTAAACCGTGTGATCGAATCCCCGTTGATCGCTCCCTTCAACGCCGCAGCGTACGGCAGCGCTTTCAAAAACTTCCCAACGTCAAACGATAAATCCCCTAATAACGCCGAGATCGCTTCTTCCTGTTCTACCGTCAACTCCCCGCTCGGATCAAACCCGAATAACGACTGGAATTCATCCGCCAACCCTCCCTGGCTGATCCCATCGATCAATTCTTCAAAATCCCCGCTCAGAATCCTTAAGAAACTCTCTAAACTAAATGTTCCTACCCTGGGATTGACCGCCCCAAATAACTTCTCCTCGATCAGTTTCATCTTGCCGGCATCCATCGTTGTCCCAAAGTATTCTGCCAATCCCGTCAGCGGTATCTCAATCTCCAACCGGCTGTTGATCCGTTCGATATACCCCTTCTGCTGATCCACCGGCTTGGCCGCGTCTTCATTGAGCGCCCCCACCAAATCCACCAGGTTGGACACGCTTCTGACATACTTCGGTTCCTCAAACGTCGTCTCTGCCGGGTTCACCGCACGTCCTAAGATATGCCCCAGCCGCGCCACATCCCCGCTCGCCTTCGCCCGCAGGATGATTCGATTCAGCGTGGCATCTGTTAAGTTACTCTCTGTTAACTGATACAATCTCAGAAACCGTTCCTTAAATGCTGTGTAGTAGGGCTGGTACCCTTCCGGCTCTGGGTTGGTTCCGTTCATCACACGCAATAACCCTGCCTGCGCGTTGATCGTCCGCACATGTTTGCCCTGGTCATACTGGGTCCACTGATCCGTCCCATCTTCCCCTCTGGGGTTAGCCGTCTCATTGACCACATCCGCCAGGTAATCCAACGGACTATTCTCCTCCGCTCGAAGACTTAAATGAATGATTCCATTGCCATCCTTTAATAACGCCTCAGTGAGTCCATACGCATATAACCAGTTCGCTTTATACGCCTGCTCTTCCGCGTTCCCCGCGGTTGGTTCATTGATCACTTTCAACACCCCGTAAACACGCTCCACATTCACCGGATACCTCTGCGCATTGTACTGGCTCCGGTCTCCATCAGGCACTACTCCCTCCGCCAGGATATAACTCATCTCCAGCACATCCCCGCTCATCTCCAAACTGTACCGGATATCCTCACTCCCTAAATTCAATCCCCACACATACCCCAACTTCCCGCGCCAGACTCGATCCGCCGCGTTCACGTAATTACTCAATAACACCGCGATCTCCTGATTGTCCCTCTTCACATTCGCCAGATCATACGCCAATGCCTGACCGTTCTTGTCCTTGGGATGGATCATTCGCCCTAATATTTGTCCCAACTTCCCTCGCACATCACTCGGCCCGCTGGTCTCTTCCTCTAATAACAGCTTGATCCGCTCTGTATCCCCATACACATCCCCGGCGCCGGCCGATCCTAACTGCGCACGATACTTCCACAAGTACAACATCGCATCCCGGAACGATTTATTCTCCACATCTGCCGTGTCATTGATCGCCCGCAGTAACTCCGCTTCCTTGGCGATATTCTCCTGGTACGTATTATCCGCCGTGAAACTCCCTTCCGCCGGATGGATCTCCTGCCCGATGATCTTGCCCAGCCGGTTCATTGATGCCTGCTTGGCCGCTCGATCCGGTTCTGTCGCAGGAACCGTCATCCCCAGGTAAATGTTCCCCGAAGATGGCAGCGTCAAATCCCACAAGTACGATAAATTATTCCGGAAAGTCTGATCTCCCGCATTCAGCAGGTTCATCACAAACGCCATGTTCGGCAGGTCGGTGATGAATTGGCCGATCTTTCCATTATAGAAAGCATCGTTCGGAGGGATTCCTTGGTCCTGCGCTTCTTGAGTCCACCCTCCCAGAATATCAAGCAGGACTCCACGGATCGCGGCGGGAGCATAACCGTTTTGCGTGAACGAAATCGTCTTGTTATAAACAGCTAAGAATTCAGCAGAGCGGCCGCCGCCGGTCACTGCGTTTGCCAATTGCTCGACGAGAGCATTCGTCAACCCGTCAAAAAATCCTTGAGCATCCTGGAAATCGGGCGATCCCTGAATGTCAAACAGCAGCGTGCGGAGCGCCGCCCCCACGCCTAAAGCCCCTTCCGGCAGATTTCCTGTCAATTGTCTATCAACAGGACGTCCTGTATTGGCGTTGACTAAAGCTGCCGCGAGTTCTGCCGTGTAAATCTCCAGGAACCGCGGCAGTGCGCCGGCCCCCTTGACAGCCGTTAAAATCGCCGCGGCATCGGAAACGTCCTGCCGATAATCATTCACTAACTGCTGATACTTGGTTTGTGGATTAGCAGGATCCTCTTCTTTGGCTTTCTCCCAGAATGAGGCCGCTATATCCGCGATCATCTGTTGGTCCCGGATATTCTGGTTATAACCGGCTGCTGATGCCACAGGGAAGAGAACAGCCAATGCATCCCAGCCCCCGGATAACGCGCTCAGCAAGAGGGCCTGCCGCTCCCAGACTCCCTGGAGTTCATCCAGCTTGCTCTCCAACGCCGCATTGGTCAGGCCGGCAATCTCTTTTCCAATCAGAAGATCTGTCTCGATAATCTTGGGTTCGTTATGTTCCCACTCCCACTCCACGTCGTGCTCTCTTCCGTTAACATTGTTGACCGCTTGTCCGGCGGCTCCAAAGTAGATCACGCTCACTAAGTCAAATAACTGTTTCGTTTGATCTCCCGTGGGATGAGTTTGTCCGTGGAAATCAACTCCGAAGAGCGACACCAACCGGTCATTGACCGCGCCGCCGTCTTTGGTTCTTTCAAAGAGTTTCGCCGCCAAATGAAGCAGGTAAGGATAGCTGTTTTTCATTCTTTCGACGGCCGCTTCCTTGGTCTCGCCGCTAAAACGATTTCCCGCGGAGTCGGCCAAACGGTTCATGTCGAACAGAATCTGACGGATTTTATTCTTCGCGTCGAGAGTCAATTGGCCGGCCGCGTCGAATAACGGGATATCGTAAATCAGGCCGAAGTCGTTCCCGATCTGTTCAATCCCGGAATTGCGCAGTAAATCCCCAAACCCGTTAATTTCTTCATCGCTTAATAGAAGGATCTGCTTGAACCCTTCCAATTGCTCGGTAATCAACTGCTGAAAAGAATCGTTATTGACCACCACGAACTCGTCTCTTCCCTCTACCACCCGAAAATCAAGGTATCCTTTTTCCCTGGCCTGGTTCATCCATCCGCCGACCACATCCAATAAGGCCTCCCTGTTGGCAGCCCTCCCAGCCAGATCCGATAAAAGACCGATTCCATTCTCTGCTGACAGCGTGGTCGAGAACAGATTATTAAATCTGGCCATTAACCCAAGAGATCCTTCCGGCGGGTTGTTGGCATCCTCGATCAAATCATCCAATAATTTCATCGCCCAGGGGATCGCCTCGGTCAATTCTCCTCTCTTGCGAGCCATGAATCGGTCAAGTTCCGCTTCTTTACCCGGAATGATCCGGATAAGACCGTCGTGAATCTCAAGGAGCGCTCCTTGCGTTGAATCCTCCGGCGGATTCAACGCTTCCTCCACCCACGCGCCGCTCAAATCAAAAAACGGTTTATTCGGCTGATTGCCGCCGGCGCCGCTGAAATCAAAACTCAGGTTTCCTTCCGTCTTGAGGATATCAACGTATTGCTGAGAATCGGTCACTGCCGGAAGTGATTCTGCCCAGAATATGCCGAACTGTTTGAGGATTTCTCTGCCAGGATCAGGCAGGGCATTCTGTCGTAACCGTTCCAGCGAATATTCCGCTTGGGGCAGAGAGGTATACCAACGGAGCATGTTCTCTCCAGACGCCTGCCAGGTAAAAATAATCCGGACCAAAATATCCCGGGTGTAAGAAGTGACGAAATTGGGATTTGGATTGATCCCCTCCAAATACCGAATGTCGTACATCACTCCCAGTGCGCGGCCTAAGCTTTGAGGATACGGGTTGTGCCGCTGGAATTCGTTGACCTTCGGGTGCTTGCCGAGAGTAATAAAGAACACATCGGTAATACCGAGTCCATTGTCATTGAGCGCCCCGTCCCTAAAGAGATTCATGTAGGGGATAGCATTAAAACCCCGGTTATTGTCATTGAACGATGGATTTGTCCTGAATTGATCACTTTCGACGACCGCGATGTTGAGCAATAGCTTTCGAACTTCGCTCGTCATACCGGCGACATCAATTTTACTAGTAATAATTCCATCAAGAGCGGTGTTGTTTTGGGCCAAATGACCATTGATAACGTCTTGAGTCACGCCGAAGATTTCACTGAAGAGAATCACAAAATTCCGCCGGCCGTTTTGCAGCTTGGTCGTTCCTTCACTTCCCGTGACCCGGCGCAATTCCTCCAGCAGCTGCTTCGCCTGTCTTAAGTCCACCAGGAACTGCACCGCATCATACCCAGCGACAGGAGCGTTCGCGATAAACGTGGCCGCTTCGATCAGGGCAGCGATCGCGCCGGGATCGGTCACATCTCCCGCTGCCGGAATGGCGCCGCTGGTGATGTTATAGAAGAATTCGAAATCGCCAATGGCGCCGTTGGCAGCCCGGAGAGCTTGCAAGAGCGCGTCATAAGAAACCGTTGTCCCTTCCTGCGCCATGACGATGTTACTGACAAAACTGGTTGGGTCTACTAACGGCACTTCGACTTCTTCTCCTTCCCCGCCGGTTAAAGAAGGGGCTGCCATCAAAGCCGGCGCCTGCAGAGCCGCCGCGGCAGTCGCTGCCAAACGAACTTTGATTTTGTCCGCCGTGGCAGGGAGATCGATCTCAATTTGTTGGCCGTTGATGTTCAACGACTGCTTTCCTTGAGTCATCCTCACAAAAAACTGCAGTTTCAATAACTGCGTCATGTCGGCTAAGTCGGCATAATCCACTCCATCCTCCAGACCGGTTGCCGACAAGAGAACGGCTTTCTTCTCAGGATTCTGCGTCAGGAATTGTTGGATCGTCTCTCCCAGCGCCAACGCCCTTTGATAAGCCGCTAATCGGCCATCCAGATCCAGCTCGCCCCAATGCTCCGCCAAGCCCACATCCACTAACCTCATTTGTCCTTCTTGGCTCAGCGGAATTTTAACCGTCCCTATCTGCGCCGGTTTCAGGGCGATCACATCGAAGAGACGCAGAGCGTTCCAGACGCCGATCGAATTTTCACCTTCGGCTGCCGCCGGCTTCTTTGAAAAGAAATAAACCAGATCCAGTTGCTCGCCGGCAGACAAGCTGGAGAAAAGTTCAGGGACAGCATCGGTCAACTGCCGGTGAACGCTCAAATAACGAGATTCAAAACTGTTCATCGCCTGGTCCCACTGTTCAGGTGTCCCAATCGGCGCCGCAAAATCTACTTTGGCTAACTGCACCGCTTTGTCCGCCAACGGACGATCCGGCAAACCAAGGGTGATGCCCAACCGGACCCTGGAGAGAGCCGCCTGTTTCATCTGGCGCAAACCAAACTCGGGCGCGCCGGATTCCGTCACCGCCGCTTCCTTGAACTGGATCAACCACTGTGAAGCGTTATCTACTCCGAACCTGGCCGCTTCGATCTGTAAGAATGGCTTGAGTTCTTTAACGTCATTGACGATTTGCTCTACCCATTCCTGAACCGTCTTGCCGCTGGTCTCCAGGACCAACGCCCAGCGGAGCGCATCGGCGAAATGGCCGGGGTTGGTCAAATCAAGATTTTGTGACGCTGGTTCTGTGGCTTGAGTCTGGATTGCATCCACCAACTCCCCCACCGGCCGCGTCATCCGGGTCTCATTTAGGTAACTTTGGATTTGTTCTTGCGCAAGTTCTTTGGCGCTGAAAATCTGTTCGATTCCTGACTTCGCCGAAGCGATTCGATCAATGAGCCCCAGGGTATATCCGGCCGGCAACGTTGTTATTTCTCCTTCCACCTTCGGTTCTCCGAAGGTCGCCAGCCCCGCCAGCAGGCCGACGGTCTGCGACGCCGCCGAATTAGGATCGGTAAGATCATAGCTCACTCCTAATTTTTCGCTGATCCGCCCCTTGACAACCGCCATATTTCCCAAATGCCTCTTCACGTCAGCCAGAGTGAGATGGGTCCGCGCTCCTCCTTCCTCTATATAGGAGACCGTTGCCGCCAGCGCCCAGTAAATGAGGAGCGCTTGATCCTGAGGTTGTGAGGGGTCAACAGCCCTGCCGATCAGACTGCTGACTTCGGGCGCCAATCCAGCGGCATTCTCCAAAATTCCCATCTCATTGAACTGATCGAGAAACTGCGGATCACGGGTCAGAAGCGCTTCCGTCAACAAGAAAGAATTAGAATTTCTGGGGTCAACCCCGCGATTGACTTCGTTGGAAAAGAGGGCAGCGATCTTCTCGTTGGACCGCAATTGATTCATTTGATCAAGAAGACCGTTTACCCATTCATCGGCTTGTTCAACGGTCTCGCCGCGGGAAGCCGCTGCCGCCTGGCGGAAGAAGGACCAGGCGAAAAGTTTCTGCCTCGAATCAGAATTCAGGAAGGCGGTCAGGTTGTAGCGCGAGATAAAGGCGTAGTCATGACTATCGGCAAATGATTTCACATCTGTCAGTGATACCGGAGGATCTAACCCCGACAGGTCCGCCAGAAACTCGATCATCCTAACGGTGTCCGTATTAGGACTCTGTATCGCCGGCAGCGTCTCTTCGGGCGCCAATAACGGAATCTTCCCGGCTTCCGCGTTGTCGATGCCGGCAATTTTGGCTTTGGTCGCGGTTAAAACTCCCAATCGGCTCTTAGCGGCAGCAATGACGGTCGGGACTTCGCTGGATGGAACCGCGTTCTCCTCCGCCCAGATCGCCCATTCGATCAAACGATTGAACCCGTCGGCTTGAGCCGGATCTACCGTCACTCCCAACGACTGCAGCGGCCTCTCTGCCCCTTCTTGGCCGTATAACGCCGCGGCAATCGCCAGCCGCCGGTCAAAGGAAGGTTCGTCAAAATGTTCGCTCTGCGCCAGGAGGGTAAACCACCGGGCCAGCCCAGAAACATTCTCCTTTACATCCCCCGCTTTGTCCCCGATGAGAATTTGATAGAATGGCAAATTGCGGCCGTAATCGGCGTCATACTGTTTGACAAACGCCACCGGGTCCGCGGCTGGACGATTTTCAGAAACTGTCTTTGCCAGTAACGCGTAATAGAGGTAACGATACGGATCGGCGCTGTTGAAGGAAACTCCATTGCCGTTGTCGTAGATCCGGACCATCCATTGGAGAAGGCCGGTGTTGGGGTCTGTAATCTGAGCCGGATCTATCTCAGTCATTAAATCGGCTAAACCCTGGACCAACGGATGGTCTTCTGTCAAAGAGGGAATGCTATTCGACCCATCAGCATTCTTTAAACCATCAACCACCCGCGTAAGATTTTGAGTCCTGCCCGGCATTCCGGAGATTTCCTCAAAAGCAGCCCTTCCGACCTTCTGAACTTGAGGAGTTACCGGACTCTCCGGCTGCCGCGAATTCCCTCCAACACTCCAGAATTGCGCCGCAAGATCATACCAATCCTGCGGTGTCATCGTTCCATTGCGGTTGATAATGAGCGTTTGATCGCCGGTCAACTCCAAAACTTTATTTTTCCACTCGGTCATCTCGTAGCCGCGTTGTTTGAGCTGGACCAGGAATCGCGCTAATTGAGCATCTTTGGAAACCGGGTTATATAAAGAACCGGCCACTCCCAGCGATCGAGCCAACTCTTTGGCGCCGTTGAGATCATTGATATACTGATCTGCATCCTCTCTTGTCGCGATCCCATCGGCCCCGGTCCCTTCCTTATAGAAGCGGATCGTCCACGGGATCAATGTCACTTTTGGATTAACGACTGCCTGGGAATCCACTTCTCTGATTCGGCCGGCAAAACGGCTTACTATTTCATTGACCTGAACATCGGCCCCCTGTCCGGCCCGATTCACCATCGCGCCAAGAACGATTAAGTCATCCGGATCGGTCCCTTGCAGTTCCGCCAAATCATCTAAACGATCCATCGCCTCGAGAATTCCATTCACGTCTATCGCCGAGTTGAACTGTTTCCGCGCGGCCCACTGGATACTCGCTTTCTTCATCTCTTTTTCATCCATGTAAATAGGCCGTAACTCTTCTTGTAATCCCGCCGCCTGAGCGATCAGGGCTTTCGTCTGGCCGATCCCGACAACCGGCGCCGCCACACCACCGGTAAAAGTCACTCCTTCAATACTCCTGTCTACCATCGCAAACATCCGCAGTGTCTCCAAGAATTCCACATTGACAGGGATCAAAGAAAGAAGCGGCGGCGCATCAAGATAAAAAGAGTCCTTGCCCTCTCCCATATACCCTTTGACCTCTTGTTTCAATTCCACCATCCGGTCCAGCATGTCCGTGAGCTCTTCCATCTCCATGTTATCGCCGCCGTTATTATTTTTCGCCGTGCGGTGCGCCACAAAATATTCGATGACACGGAAAGCGTCCATGGGATTGTTCTTCGCCAGGTAGATTAAATTTTTCGCGCCGCCATCTTCATGGAACAACCGGATCACTTTCGGAAGAATTTCTCCCCAGGTCTCCAATTCCTGATCAAAACGCCCCGGCTGCTGGCTGAAGTAATTCTTATAAATCAATAGGGCAAAAAGGAAGTACTCATTTTCAACAAACATTTCCCTTATTCCCTGAACGAAGACATCCTGATCGGAATTATTTTCAGGAATATCCAATTGGAACTCCCGCCGCAGGACTGCCGCCATTTCCTGCCGTTCTGTGGATGTGAAGAAATTAAACCAGCCGCGGACTTTGTCAGCGGTCAATAAAGCGTTGAGTTCTCCCTTGATCCCCTCCATTTGGTTTCTCTGTTCCTCTGTTACCGGCAAAGTTCCGGCTTTCAGGGCATTCAAGAGAGGCGTCGCCACCCCCAATATTCCTATGTAATTGCTTGCTAACTCCGCCTCGGCCCTGCTGACTTTATCCAGCACGCCGCTCCCTTCTTCATTCAACTCCGTATCCACCTGACTCCAGAGCTGCTGGTATCCCGCCGTTGTGGATAAAACAGCCGCTTCGTCAATTCCCCCCTCTATTAACACTTCATTCCAGGAAACGACCACCGATTCGGTGAATTGTCCCAGCAGCGCCCGGATCCGGATGCGGTTTTCCTCAACACTGCGCAACGCGGCCATTACCCCCCCTTCCCATTGGTTATTCATCGCAGTATGGACATTCCCTAGCTGCTGCCGCGCCAGTTGATGGGATTGTTCATATGCTTCATACCGATCGTTGACCGTTTGATGCAGTTGTCCGAGCTTGTCTTCCAGTTGCCGCATCCCCGCGAAAAGAATATTGAGCCGGGTAGTTACCTCACGGTACTGCTTCAGTGTCGGCTGTTTGGCGCTGTCATATTTTTGGGCCTTATCCTGGATTTCTCGATACCATTTATTGGCCTTACCAAGAAGTTCGTCAATCTCCTTTAGCCGTTTTTGAAACTCCCCCGCCTTCCATAATTCTTCCGCCTGTTTGTATTTTTCAACGCTCTGTTGGTACTGCCGGATGGCCGTTCTGTATTCGTCCAAATTCCCAAAGGCGTTCTCCAACGCCGCGCCCAACTTCATCCCTGCAGGAGCTGCCGTCTCCGCCCCCGGAGCGGCCATCGCCGTGTTGTAGGGTAATAAGGCAAGAGTATCTCTGCGGGTTCGCTCTGATTCCGTATTGGAATCACGAAGTCTCTGTTCAAACTCGGGATCCACAAAACCATCAACAGGAACATTTTTGCCGACCGATGTCATCCATGAGAAAACCGAGCTAAAATCAGGTTGAGTGGTTAACGCCGCTCCTATCACATATTCCTTTTTCTCCGTTTCTGTTTCCTCTCTCGATTGAACAAATACCCCTACCCCCGGATTGCCGAAAGTCCCCAAGACGGGGCGGTTGTTCTCCCCTTTCCCCCAAGGATGCCAGGTGGCTTCTCCTGTCATAAGCTCATTCAGCCCCTGATAAGCCCACCGCATCGCCACATTTCCCAAGCTGACTCCGGCGCTCACTGAAGGACGCTGCTTGAGCAGACCGGTACGGCTGTCTCTGATGTTGACCCATCCAAACTCAACCGCATACTTCATCGGGACCCGGACGATTACTTCTCCTCCGAGAGAAATACGGACGCTGCCATTCTCCCGGACCTTGTCCCAGTTGGCCGAATCCGTCACGAAAGGAAGATAGTCATACCCGCTTAAAAGTTCATCAGCCAGATTCGTTTCTCCGGTCACTCGAATGCGCCCTACCGGTCTCCATGGCAAGATCAAATCCACCCCCACAACCGCTCTTTCCAAGCGAGTGCCCTCTTTAATCTCTGCCGCTTGATTATCTAATCGTCTCTGCCGTTCAAAATCGCGATATTCAAAAACGGTGTTTACTTTCAATCCCCCCATCAACATCGCCAATCCGACCCGGCGCTCCTGATTGTTTAATTTATCCCAGTTCAACACTAGATGATCGAGCGCCAGCATCTTGAGATGAATGGCGGTATCGTCCAACGAAGCATTGTCCATGCCGAAGGTATAGTCAATGACAAGCGGCGCACTGGCCCTTCTGGAATCTCTAGACCCGCCGATCTGCAGTGTGCCTGTCGTTCTAAAATTTATTTCCTGATCACTCATCTCGCCGGCCCTTTCAACGGTGACATCTACATCCCCTCGTGACCGGATGATCCCTCCTGTTATCTCAGGCCAACGGTACGCCAGTCTTCCTTGGTAATTTTTCAGTTCATGCCATGCTTCAGGAGCGCTTAACTCCGCTGATAATCCGGAAATTCCGACGTTCTGAATCCCGACCCTGACGTTTGCCTCTTCAGACGGAGGCAAACCCGTTATTTCTCTTCCCTGTTTTCCGGCTTCTTCCCGCGCTTCCTCTTCCTCGGGACTGAATCGTTTCTCAACTCCAACCTTCACATTGATCTGTGGTTCTCCTTGCCGGCCTTTCCCGCCAAGCGGAATCGTCTCCTCAACAGCAGCGCCAATCGTCGTCTGCCGGGTTGTCTCTGGTTCTTCCCCCTCGGTTTTCTCTGTTTGACTCCGATCCGTGACAGAGAGTCCCACACGAGTTGTTTCCGTCGGCCTTACCTGAATTTCTCCGGAGCCATAGGTCGTTTTCGTCATCGCCGGCTTTAATTTCGTTTCACTTTCCGTCCATGTCCCCCTCACTTGTCCCCTGCCGAAATCTTGTTGGAAGTTCGTTGAATAACTGTTTAAACCGCTCCCTCCCTGGGCTTTCACCTCCGCGCTCCGGAATCCTCTCTGTTCCCGTTCGATTTTATCCAGCGTTGACAACCATTCTTTGAATACCTTGTCCGTGTAACGTTTTTCGCCGGGGATCTCACCGTACTGTCTGATCTTTTTGATCTGCCGGTTCGTTAATGAAGATCTTTCCCCTCCTTGTCTCTCGGATAATTCTATAGCGGCGCTGAAACTCGCTTCTGCTAAATCTTTCTCTCCCATCGCCAGGTAAACAAACCCCTGCCACAGATAAACAGCAATCTCCGATGGATTGATCTCGATTGCTCTCTTGAAGAAGGCGGCCGCTCTCGAGAAATCTTTCTGGCGGGCGGCGGCAACCCCCTGCTGGAATGCCTCACTGAGTTGTCTCGTCTCTTCCGATGTCAGAACTTTATCATGGATATCAATCGTCGGGGCCGCTTTGAAGAGCTCTGAAGTTGGAGTCACCAGAGAAACTGGGCGATAGGCCGGTCCTTCGACCGTCTGTTTCGCGGGGGCCGGCGGGCCCGCGACCGGCGCGGGTTCCGGAATTGGTTCCGCCGGTTTTTCCACCGGCGGTATCACAGCTTCTGGAGCAGTCTCAGAGACCGGTTCTCCACGTAACGTTCCCCAAACTTCCGCTGTGGAAGTATGTTCTTCAGACCGCTTCACTTGGGTCACCGCAGGGACTTCGGCCTCCGGTTCTTTCGGCGGCTCACTCGCGGCCACGGCGGCCGGAATATCCTGATCCTGAATAACAGGTTCCGGTTCACGCGACGGCGCCGCGACAGGAATTCTCAAAGATTGAATGTCGGCCTGAAGCTCAGTTTTGACACTTCTCATTTCTTCCTGCTGCCGGCTGATGATTCTTTCCCGGATCGTCCTCCAGGTTTCCTGGCCGACGTCGCCATCCAGTTTCAACCCGCTCCCGGCTTGAATGGCGACGGTGATCGCTTCGGAAGCGCGTCCGTATTGGTTCTTTCTCCCCTCTAATCCATACATGGATTCCAGATGATTGGCGTCAAATTTCGGGGCGTTTTCTTTGAGGGCCCCCTTGACCCGTTCCATCGCTTCTTCAGGATCAACCGCGACGGCCCTCAGCGCTCTCTGATGGAAAACCAGAATATCTTCTTTCCTCATCTGCTCCCGCAGTTCTGTCCTGCGCCCGCTGTAAGAAAGAACGCTTCTCTTGGAATCGTCTTCCGCGGCAAGAGCGCCGATTTCCTTTTCCTTCTCAACGAGCAAGATGCTCCGTTGGTAGATGCGTTCCGCCGTCTGCTGCGCCGCGGCGTCTCCCCGGCGCACCTGCCCGATCACGATACCGTAAGCGCGTAAAGCGTCGGCCGCCTCCTGGTAGCGCCCGGCGTTCAAACTGCTTTGCGCCGCCATCAACTGTTCATCCGCCTCCTCCAGTGTCAGCGCATCCGTCGCCGTCGCCGCGGAGACCGTCGGTGGTCCAGCCACGATGAACTGCTCCTGCCCCGCATCCCCTGACGCCGCCTGCCGTTCATAGTTTTCCAATACTTCCCCAGCGGCGGAATCGCCTAACCGTTGAAGCTCCTTGAGCCGGGCCAGCGTGAATTCAAGATAGCCGCCGCTGGAAAGCTCCGCGCGGAACGCCCGCCGGGTCCGTTCCTGCGGGTCAATCTGGATTTCACGGGCATTGTCCAAAGCCCGCTGGGCTTCATAGACAGCATAAGCAGTGATCGCTTTGCGGTACTCTTCCGCCGTGCCGCCGCGGCCGAACAACCGGTCAAACTCCCGGCGCGCTTTATGGGCGAAAACAACGCTGTAATCCTCCCCTTCTCTGGTGAAACCGGCGAACGTCTCTTCAAAAATGCCGCTCTTGGGCAGAATCAACCGCGCGAATTCAATGACGTAAACCGGAACGCCTTCGATCTTTTTCTGCTCGACGATGTTATACAGAACAAGAATAGGAACCCCATCCGCCATCTGGGCGTACAAATACTGATTGGCGCCGGCGAGAATTTCGTTGAGAGTTCCCACCGACCGGAACCACTGCTCCGTCAACGTTTCCCTTCCCTCTTCCGGAGACGATTGGATTTTCTCCGCCTCCGTCAAGAGCCGGACAATCGCCTGGTTGGCGGCATCGGCGCTTTCTTCGCCCTCCACGACCGTCACGACCTGTTCATCGCCGGCCGACGGCGTAATGGAGATAAAACTTACCGCGGGCGTACCGGCGCCGACAACCCCTCGATCCTGTAATTCTTTTAATTTCTGCTCCACCCCCTGATCCGGAGCCCCTGCCGGAAGCTCCCGCGCGATTTCTCTTAACTGCTCGGATTGCCGTCTGAAATTTTCATTGCCGGCGATGGAACGCTCAAACGCCCGCGCCGCCGCCGGATAGTTTTTGTCTTCAAAGAACTTGAGCCCGGCCGCGTACTCTGGAGAATTCGACAAACGTTCCCTGCCGGTTTGAATTTGAGCCGCGGACAACGCCGCCGCTTCCTTTTGTCCGACAACGCCAAACGATTCTCCCCTGCGAGCCATTTGCAAAAGCTGAGTCATCCGAGGCGTCACCGGCGCCGTCGGAACAACCGCCGGAGCCAGTATTTTCTTTTCTTCATCTTCCCCGCCGGAGCCCCCAACAGTGACCGGCTGAGCGGCGACAACCCTCTCAGGAGTCGTTTCTCCGTCGGGACCCGAACCCGCGGCAGTTGCTTTCGCGGCGGCCGGCGGCATTGAAACCGGCTGGGGCGTTGGCCGAGAAGGCAATCCCCTCTCCGGTTCTTTCTTCGGTTCTTCTTTCTTGGGTTCTTCTCTTGGGGCAACTTCCTGTTTGGGTTTTGGCGGAGTTGGAGCCGGTTCCGGTGGTTCCCTCCCTTGCAAGTAAAGGAGCCGTGACAAATCCATCAAATCCACTCCCGAAAACCCTTGTTGTTTGACTCTCGCGAAAGCGGAATTAAACTTCTCCGCTTCGGCCGACATTGTCTCTTCTTTCAATTCTCCCTTGTTTATTTTCTGCGCCTGGATCACGATAATCTGGACCAGATTTTCCAACTCCGCCAGCGTTTCCGGATTCTTCGCTAAATTCTTTGCCGCTTCCTTTCGGATCGGATCTCCTGAATAATAGATTTCGATGATCTTGTGAGTGAAGAATTTCATCCTTTCGTCTTCCCGTTTGACAAACATCATCGGCATGTCGTTAAAGGCTTCATTGAGAGTGATCGCCCCCGCTTCGCTCGCTCTGGTAACGTAGAAGAAGAACTGACTCCATTGATCCGCCAGCCGCGCCTGCTCTTCCGGCGATGAGCGGGCCCCGCTGAAAATGTTCAGCATGGCAAGATAATCTTCTTGTTCTTCTTTTCCTTTGATATGCTTTTCCACACTCTCTTTAAGCAATGGACCGGCGATGAGGTTCAGGAACACGTTGGCCTTCCCGGTTTGGACCGCCTCCTCCATCTGCGATCGAGCGGCTGAACTTCTCTCTTCTTTTAGAATCGCAAGGAGTTTTGCGCGGATTTGAGCCGCCATCTCCGCGGGGGAAGGCAGTTCGCCCTTGAAAGAACCCCGCTCGATTTCACGAGTCACCCTCTTGGCGATGTCAATGATCTCTTGTTCGTTCGAGGATGCGCCTGCTATCTTCTGCAGTTCTGAGGCGGTCGTCACCAATAGATTCGGGTCTTCGTATCCTTCGTCCTCCGCGATCTCCTGATAAACCTCTTTCCTGTCCCAGGCAACTTCTTCAATCCGCTCTTTTTTCGGCCGCGGCCCCAGTTTCACGATCAATTCGGCTAACTTTCTGAACTCCGGCTTCAGTTGCCCGTTCTCATCGTAACGTTCCTTGCCTTGCCGGTCCACATAGTGACGAACTCCCTCGGCAATTTTGGTTGTGCGGCTGCGATTGACCGCCTCGATGTCGTCCGCGTCGGCTAATTTTTTGGAAGGATTCTCGATCGCGTCCTGCAGATATAAGAGGGCGATCGGCTTCGCGTGCTCTTTTCCGATTTCCGTCTCAAACCGCCGCCGCCATTCCTGATATTGTCCGGCCAACTTCATCACTTCGGCTCTGGATTTTTTGTTTTTGTCAATCCTGCCGCCGGCTGTGGCCAAGATCGCATCGGCCGCTTCCTGATCGCCTGTCTTTTCATAAACCGCCACGAACGTTTCAGGTGATTTTGTATGCTGTTTCGCCCACTCCATCCGCACTGCCGGCATCAATGAATCTAATACTTTTCTCTCTCCCTGCTGGTTCAAAACCCTCTGACTGGCCGCCTCGATCTTACGGACCTCCTGCTCCGTCACTCCCTGTTGTTTCAGGGAATCAATCCTCTTTTGGACTTGCTGCGCCAGCGATTCTTTGAACGATTCCTCAAGTTTGCCGAATGAAACTTCCTCAACCAGCGATTTCTTCCGTCTCTCCACGCTTAGAATCGTCTCGGCGTAATCCTCGATGAAGGATTCCTCCATACCGGCCTCATAGCAGGCGAAAATAACAACAATCGCTTTCTCCGGATCATACCCATACTGGCGCGCCCACCGCTCGATCGCCTGCCGGTAGAAAAACTCCATCTCTTTGGCTTGCGTTAACGCTTTCTCTTTTTCCGGAGTCGTTTCCGATACCAGCCCCTCATCAGCGGTGATTCCCGCCTGGCGAATCCGGACGATCCTGTCCTGAAGCGGAGTCCCCTTGGTGACCAGTTGGGCAGCCGTCTGGGACTGGAACATCCGCTCGACCCACTCTCCCGCCAGGCCCCAATCGCCTAAACGGCCGTGAACTCCGTCGAGAACAGCGTTCTTCTCGCCGGCTTCCCTGGCTAACTTCTCCTGTTTCCCCTTGCCGAAGAGATGGAAAATATCAGGCAATATCCCCGCCGCCGCCGGCTGAGATTTTTCCCTTTGGCTCCACCGCTCCCGCGCCGCCTGTTTCAACTGCTCCGCGATCACGGCGTCTTTATCACCGGCCTTCATCCCGGCGATCCATTTCTTGACCGCCTCACTCCTGGCCTGGTCTTCCGGAATCCCCGCTGTGACCGACTCCCTGAATTCCGTGAAGATATCGCCGATCGCCTCTCTGGAATCAAGCCACGGACGGTTCTTGTTGAGCGTCTCTGTCGCTCGCGCGACCGCGGCCGCGATTAAATCCGCCTCTTCAAAATTCATCCCTTCAGCCCCTTCGACCCCTTCTGCTCCCCCCAGAAGTCCCGGAAGATCGAGCGAGCCGCCGCCCCCCCTCCGTCCGGAGAGAAACTGACGCATCATGGACCGGGAATCACCCTCTCCTTCCGGATCGGCTTGAAGCGTTTCCATCGCGGACTTGTAAACGTTATAAGTACTGATGCGGCTGATTCCATGTTCCCTGGCTTGTTCCATGAGCGCCACATTCGCCAAAGCATCCTGTAATCCCTGTTGCGCCTGCATCTTCTCCCCAAACGCCCCTGCCGGTATCTTTTGAATCATCTCGCTTTCGGCAATCGCTTTCTCTCTCTCCTTGGGAGGAAGCTGGGCCACTTCTTCAAAGTTTTCGATCCCGCTTCCATTCAACGTATGGAGGGTGTTTTCCCGCAACTTGGCCATTCCGAAATCAACCGTGTCAAAACCGAGCATCGTTTTGGGAACATTGATCACGTCATACGCCAACCGCTCAAGTCCCGACAGCAAACCCATCCCCAAAGAATGCTCCATCCACCCCGAAATGACCCCCATCCAGTTGAAGGAGCCGGCAAGATAAAGTTCTCTAGCGCCGTTCACAATATGCTGATACCAGTTAAATTCCTGCCCATTCAATTGGTCACGAAACTCTCTAAGCGCCTCTTGATTTCCTTCCACCAGCGTGATCAGCGGCTGAACCATCGGGATATGCGCTTCCGTCGCGTAGAACGCGCCGGTCTCGACCGCCGCGTGGATCTC
>JACOVV010000104.1 GCA_016177145.1 Candidatus Omnitrophota bacterium
CCGCGCCACGGCGCTCAAGGTTTTAAAAAGCCGGCTGTATGAACGGGAGATGGACAGGCGAATGGACGCGCAGAAAAAAACCTACGGGGAAAAAGAGGCCATCGCCTGGGGAAGCCAGATCCGCAGTTACGTCCTGCACCCGTACAATATGGTCAAAGACCACCGGACTGACGCGGAAACTTCGAATACCTCCGCGGTATTGGACGGGGAGATTGAACTGTTCGTGGAGGCATATCTTCGGTGGCACTTGAGGTAGGGGCACATTGCAATGTGCCCCTACGTTTTGGGCAACCACATTGGATGATAACGATGGTGTAGGGGCGGACCTACGTGTCCGCCCCTAGAGGGCGCACACACAGGTGCGCCCCTACAAGGTGGAAACATGTTGAGCTGGATTCTCAAAAAAATCGTCGGCACCCAGAATGAAAGAGAACTGCGCCGGTTGAGCCCCGCGGTCCAAAAGATCAACGCTTTGGAGCCGGAAATTCAGAAGTTATCCGATGAAGAGTTACGGAATAAGACCGCGGAATTCAAAGAGCGGTTGCTCCAGAAGGTGGGGCCGGAGAAACTCTATCTCCGGCGGAAACACTCGCCGGTATTAGTGGAGAAGGGGAACCCGGAATATGAGGAATACCAGGCGGCGCGCGAGGCGATCCAGGGCGCGTTAAACGAACTCCTGCCGGAGGCGTTCGCGGTGGCGCGGGAGGCGGGGCGGCGTGTTTTAAAGATGCGCCATTTCGACGTGCAGTTGATCGGCGGCCTGGTCCTCCATCAAGGAAAGATCTCGGAGATGGCCACCGGCGAAGGGAAGACGCTGGTGGCGACGTTGTCGGTGTATCTGAACGCGCTTACCGGAAAAGGAGTGCATGTCATCACGGTCAACGATTATCTGGCGCGGCGGGACCGCGCCTGGATGGGGCCGTTGTACGAATTTCTGGGATTGACGATCGGCGTGATCCAGCATGATATGGATCCCGAAGAACGCAAAAAAGCGTACGCCTGCGATATCACTTACGGGACCAACAACGAGTACGGTTTCGATTATCTTCGGGACAACATGGTCATCCGCAAAGAAGACCGGGTCCAGCAAAGAGGACTGCATTACGCCATCGTGGATGAGGTGGACAGCATCCTCATCGACGAGGCGAGGACGCCGCTCATCATTTCCGGGCCGGCGGAGGAATCCACGGAAAAATATTACGTGATTGACCGGATCATCCCTCGGCTCGAAAAGGAAAAAGATTATCAGATTGACGAAAAAGCCAACACGGTCAATCTCACCGAAACGGGAATTCATAAAGTGGAAGAGATGCTGGCGGTCAAAAACCTTTATGAGGATGTGAATATAGAGCTGGTCCATCACGTGAACCAGGCGCTCAAAGCGCATACCCTTTTTCAAAAAGACGTGGATTACGTCGTCAAGGACGGAGAAGTCATTATCGTCGACGAATTTACCGGCCGTTTGATGCCCGGACGCCGTTATTCCGATGGGCTCCATCAGGCGCTTGAAGCCAAAGAAGGAGTGACGATTGAACGGGAAAACCAGACGCTGGCGTCGGTAACGTTCCAAAACTATTTCCGGATGTACGATAAACTGGCAGGAATGACCGGGACCGCGGCGACGGAAGCGCAGGAATTTCACGCGATCTACAAACTGGACGTGGTCGTCATTCCCCCCAATAAACCGATGCGGCGGACCAACCATCCGGACGTCATTTACCGTACCGAACGGGAAAAATTCAACGCCGTCATCGGTGAGATCGCCCAGTTCTATAAAGAGGGGCGACCGGTGCTGGTCGGGACCATCTCGATTGATAAATCCGAAAAGCTGAGCGCTCTATTGACTCGTAAAGGCATCCCGCACCACGTGCTGAACGCCAAGTATCACGAGAAGGAAGCGGAGATCATCGCCCGCACCGGACAGAGGTTCGCGGTGACGATTTCAACCAACATGGCCGGCCGCGGGACCGATATTTTGCTCGGTGAAGGAGTGGCCTCGCTTGGAGGGCTTCATGTCCTGGGGACCGAGCGCCATGAGGCGCGGCGGATTGACAATCAGCTTCGCGGGCGGTCAGGGCGCCAGGGCGACCCCGGGTCAAGCCGGTTTTATCTTTCGCTGGAAGACGACCTGATGCGGATTTTCGGCGGCGACCGGATTTCCACAATGATGTCGAAGCTGGGAATGGAAGAGGGGCAGGATATTCAGCATCCTTTAGTCAGCCGTTCCATCGAAACGGCGCAGAAGAGGGTGGAATCGAGGAATTTCGATATCCGCAAGCACTTGCTCGAATACGATAACGTGATGAACAAGCAGAGAGAAGTGATTTATCAGGAAAGAAACGAAGTGATCGAGGGGGATGATCTGCGTTCGCATGTCTTTGAAATGATCGAGGAGACAGTACGAAACACCGTCGCCCGATACATCAATCCTCAAGTCGCTCCCGACCAGTGGGATTTTTCCGGAGTCACCGAATGGGCCAGAAGAGGACTGGGGCTGACATGGGAGGCGGTGAAAAATTCAGGAATGGAAGCCCGGCAGATCGAAGCGTCATTATTGGAAGCGGTGTTGAACGCTTATCAGGAGAAAGAGGCGCAGTTGAGCGCGGACCTGATGCGCCAGCTGGAAAGGAACGTTTTACTGCAGATCATTGATTCCAAATGGAAAGACCATCTCTACGCGATGGATAATCTTCGTGAAGGGATCGGGCTCAGGGCTTATGGACAGAGAGATCCGTTAGTCGAGTACCAGCATGAAGCGTATATCCTATTCACCGATATGGTAGAAACGATCAAGCAGGAATCGGTGGAGATGCTGCTGAAGGTTCAATTGGTGCGGCGGGAACCCAAACCGGCGCGGGGCCTGTTAGAATCGGTCCCGCAAAAGCTGGTTCATGAGACGACCTCCGCTCTGTCAGGAGCGGGCGTAAAATCAACGGCCCCGTCGGAACAAAGAATGATGTCGGGAAGCGCGGTCCCGCCATCGGTGAAATCAAGTCTCGGCGGCCCGCAGCCGGTCCACCGGGCAGCTCCCAAAGTGGGGCGCAACGATCCCTGCCCTTGCGGGAGCGGGAAGAAGCATAAGAAATGCTGCGGGGCGGCGTGATCAAGTACTTTCCCTTAGTTCCTACATAATTCCTTTCTTTACTATACGTTATGCCTATTGATTGCCCAAAATAGCATATATTATAGATAATAATTTGACAAAATGATATCATTATGGTATTTTTTGAATAGAAATGGGAGGCACCATGATGGATCTGAATCCTCTAATTGAACTCGACCGGCTTGCACGTGAAGATGGAAGGCAATATCCACAGAAAAGGTTTTTCTATGAGACGCTCAATACTGCGGGACAGAAGAGTCGGCATTTTACAGGAATTATAGGCCCGCGTGGAGCAGGCAAGACGATTCTTCTTAAACAAATCACTTTAAGTCGTCCGGACGCATTCTATCTGTCGCTGGACACTTTCCACGAGGACTTATTTGAAACGGTCAAGACTGTTCGCGCGGGATTAAAAGCAAAAATATTCCTGTTGGATGAAGTCCATATGCATGCCGGTTTTGAGGCAGCGCTCAAAAAAATCTACGATTTTTTAGACGTGCAAGTGATTTTTACCAGTTCCATGTCGCTAGCGATGTATCAGTCTGCCCATGATTTGTCACGGCGTGTTCTGCTGAAAACTCTCTATCCATTCTCACTGCGGGAATATATTCTGTTCAAGCATAACCGTTTGCTTACTGCGTTAACGATTGACGATATTCTTGAAAAACGATGGGATCGGACCGCTATGGAAGCCGGGAGTTTCCTAAATGAATACGTCCGTGGAGGGATTATGCCGTTTGCTCTCCATGAGACCTCTCCGCTGGCATTATTGAAAAACATTCTGGAAACGGTCATTTATAAAGATATTGCCCGAATATCAAAAATATCCATGGAAGAAATGGATATTATGACGCGGATGGTTACCTTTATCGGCCGATCCGGGATTGACGGCATCAATAATACCTCTCTATCGAAAAATCTGGGTATTACCAAGTATAAAGCCGAACAGTACACGGTTTTTCTTGAACGCGCTTTTATCCTTCACCGTGTGATGCCAGAGGGGACAGGAGTGCTTAAAGAACCTAAAATCGTGATGGCGCTGCCGTACCGTCTTTTGTACCGGCCGTATGAAGAAGCAGTAGGCGGTTTACGGGAGGATTTCTTTGTCGAAGCGGTCAAAACATGCGGGTTGGATGTTCATTACCTGAAATCAACGCGTGGAGCCAAAACGCCGGATTACGTCATCAGCGGCCGGAGATCTCTCGTTCTTGAAATCGGCGGGAAAGGAAAAGGCCGCCAGCAGTTTAAAGGTTTTCAAGCGCGGCGCAAAATCATTTTATCCGATTCCTACGAAGCCGAGGGTATTAAACGCCCGTTGTTTCTATTCGGATTGTTATCACCGTAGGGAAAAAAGTATGAGGGTTTTGTTTTCGATTTTCAGGGGTAATGGGACATTGCTTGTATTGCTCCATTCTCCAGGTGTATTATAGCTTTATAAATTTCAGCGGGTTAAGATAAAGGGAAATGTTAAAAAACTGTCCATTGATCTTGGACTAAGGGCAAGATCAAACTGCATAAGACCCCATGACAATAAAAAAACGTATCCTACTAATTGATGATGATCATCTGGTGACTCTGACCTTGAGTCGTCTCTTAACCAACGCAGGTTATGAAGTCATTGCCGTAGAAAATGGGCAAGAAGCCATCGAAAAAGTGACTCAAATGGATTTTGATCTGATCATTAGTGATGTCCGCATGCCCGGCGTGGATGGAGTGGAAGTCGTAGAAAAGATAAGAACGATATTAAAATCTTCCAACAGAGATTTGATCCCTGAGATTTTCATTACCGGTTTTGCCGAAGGAAATCGACATGATCAGGCGAAGAATATGCAGGCATCCGATTTGATTTATAAACCGTTCGATAAGGATCAATTTTTGGCTTCGATTCAGGAGCACATAAAACAATAACAAAACCCCATGCGATTTTACTCCAGACGGAAAGGAAAATTGGCATGGCAGAATCCGCATTTCCTTTCTGTCATTTTCTTTTTAAGGGATGTGATTATTTTTATCTTGCCTGTGAAGAGACTTCCACGGGTTTTGGTGAAATTGCTTTATGGGATTTCACCTCGTTTTGTTTTTTTGGTTCACGCTCGAAGGACAGAAGATACCTATGTCGGTCTCCCGATTCTTTCGGTATTAAGAAGGATATTGGGCAAGAAAATTTTCCTGAGGATTTTGTCTTGGGTCCCCCCCCTGGTTTTAGGGACTGTAAAAACACCTCAAGGAGTGAATGGTTTAATTGTCACTGGGGGAGGGCTTCTACCAGAGGTAATTTTTTTAAAAAAGAAGGCTTCCCTGAAAAAAGCCGTTCAATGTTTAATTTTTTCGGCTAAACTCTGTGAAAGAAATTCTGTCTTTGGCTTAGGGGGACTTTGGCCGATGGTCACTCGCCGAGGATTTGCCTTGGTTCCATTTGCCAAGAAATATGAGATAGTTATTACAAATGGCCACTGTGGGACACTGATGTCTCTTTACTTATCCATCCAGAAAATGGCATCTTTATCAGAAATTCCTATTGAAAAATTAAAGGTCATGATTTTAGGCGTTGGCAAGATGGGCGCCAATTTAGCCAGGGCGCTTTACGGTAAGGTGGCGTCTATTACTTTGGTGGACGTAAACGAGAAAAGACTGGGAAATCTAGAAAAAAAATTAAGGGAAAATATTGCTGAGACAGATATTTTTAAATTTCTGAATCGAGAAGAAGTTGGTAAATTAAGTGCGCTCTTTGAAAATAATCATGTTATTGTATGTACGACATCGAATGTAAAAAGAGTTTTAAGGCCATCTGATATCCCAATAAACAGTATTATTATAGATGATTCTCGTCCGGAGGCGATCCCCCGTGATCTCAATCAGAAGGGCGTTGTCCTAGAAGGTGGATTACTGAAGATACGTGGGCTTAAACAAGGGTTTAATTTTGGGCTTGGGCTTGATGATAACGTTTTTGGTTGTTTAGCCGAATCTTTTATATTAGCAGTGGATGGGATCAGAAAAATTTCAAACACCCTCGGGGAAGTGAGTATAGAGAATTTTAACAAAATGATAGAATATGCGGATGCGCTGGGGATTTCCGCAGGCGATTTCAAATGTCGAGAGCAACTCATAGACCCTCAAACAATAATTTCCTTGTTAAGAACCAAAACAAATCTAGCAGCAACGATTCCATTTAAGAAAGTTTGCTGGCTTCTGAAAGTGGATGACTTGGGTGTGACATGAGTTTGTTTCTTTTAAATTATACGATCTCACATCTACTCGTAGGGGTCATTTTAGTTCCTTTGGCTGTCTTTGTTTATCTAAGAAATCCAAAGGGCATGGTAAATCGTACTTTTTCTGTTTACTCGCTGGCCATTTCGTGGTGGAGTTTGCTTTCAATCCCCTTGATTCATAGTCGAGACATAGCGTCGGCTCGAATATGGGATCAAGTCTGTTTAATATGTGTCATATTAACACCACCCACTTTTCTTCATTTTACGCATGCTTTTTTACGATTCATGGATCAGAAGAAATATCGAATGGTCACATGGGCAGCGTATCTCCTTTCATCGGTTTTTCTCATTTCCGATGCGACTCCATTATTTGTCAGGGAACTTTCACAGCGCGGGGATGTTTTATTTTTTACGGATCCGGGGTTGTTCTATTATTTATTTTTGTTTTATTTCTTTGTAACGGTTTGTTATGGTATTTTTCTTTTGGGAAAAGCCGTATCAGAAAAAACTGACGGGCCTCTTTTCCAAAAGCAAAAGCTTTATCTCTTCTATTCCACCTTACTGGGCTATACGGGTGCTAGCACTAATTATCTAATCGTTTTCAACATCAAGCCATTTGAACTCGCCCCGTTCGGTAATTATTTAATTACTCTCTATTGTGCAACAGTAGCATATGCCATTGTTCGCTATCACTTGCTCGATATTAGGATTTTTGCTCTTCGAGGATTCCTGTTAGGAATTTCTTATGCGCTTGGTTTTGGTATTCCTCTAGGGTTTGGCTGGTACTTAAGACACCAGAATCCAGAAGCATTGCTCTCATGGTGGTGGTTGATGATTCTAGGAACAGGGTTCATGACCGGCATAAGCCCCTTTATCTATGTCATGTTGCGGACGATCACCGAGCGGAAACGGGACCAGGAACGATTCGAGCGGTTCGAGGCATTGCACAAAGCTTCGCAAGAAATCATCCGCCACAAGAAGCGGGACACCTTAAGCCGTGCGGTGGTGTTGTCGGTGAAGAAGATTTTGAATCTGGAACATGCGGCGTTGTATCTGAGGATAGAAAACGATTATATCCTGATGAGCGGCTATAAGCCGGGAGAGGAGCATTGGAAAGAGACATTGCCTGGGCGGTGGGGGCATGAAACGGCGCTGGTCAAGCGGTTAATGGGGTTATTAGAGAATTCGGAAACGGAATTCTTCTTGGAGAAAGAGCGTATTGAGAAATGGGAAGGGGCCTTGCAGGAGATCGAACAGTTGAAGGTGCAGATCGTAGTGCCGATTGGGACCGAGCGGCGGCTTTATGGGTTTTTGTGTCTGGGGCCGACGACTCAAGGGAGAGTGTTGGAAAAAGAAGAATTGGAACAGCTGCGGTTCTTGGCGGATCAGGTGGTGTTGGCGGTGGAAAACATCGAAGCGATGGACCGCTTAGAACAATACCAGCAGTATGAAGCGGAGCAGAAGCGGGTGGCCAGCATCGGGAAACTGAACGCGGTATTGATGCATTTGGTGAACAATCCTTTGATGATGGTCTGCGGGTTTGCACAGCAGTTGATGATGAAACTGAAAAAAGAGGGGGCTGTTGAAGAAACCCTGCAGAAATTAAATGTGGTTAACGAGAAGGGGCTGCAGGCGAGTGAAGTGCTCAGAGCGGTGATGGAGTATGTGCGGCGGACAACCGAGCAACAGATGGGAATCGTTTTGTTAAAGCCGTTGATCCAGGAAGTCGTGGAAGGATTAAAAAAACAACCGGAATCGGAGAAGATCAAAGTGAAGATGGATTTTCGGAGTGAAGGGGAGGTCTTGGCCGATGTCGGACAGATCCAACAGGTGGTGAGGGCGTTATTGAGGCGGCAATGGGAATGGCTGCAAGGGGAAGGAGAAATCCAAATTGTCTTAAGCGCGGAGAACCATGAGATTGTATTGACGATTGCCAATCCGAGAACGTTGTTGGAGGAGAAAGAACGGCTGGAGTTGTTTGACCAGCCGAAGTATATAACGGGGCAGGCGAAGGAGAAAGGGACAGGGCTGGAAATGTACCTCGGCAGGATGATTGTGGCGGCCCACCGCGGCGAGATTGGGAGTGAGAGTGAACCGGGGAAAGGGACGCGGTTCTGGATTCGGTTTCCGGAGTACACCGGCAAGAAGCAAAAAGGGATGTGGCGGAGTCCAAGATAGGAGCAGGGA
>JACOVV010000105.1 GCA_016177145.1 Candidatus Omnitrophota bacterium
GCTCTTCTTGATCTCCTCGAAAAGAGGTCATGTGTTAGCAAGCCTTGAGACAGTTGATCTGGCACATGCGACCCAAGAGAAAGTGATTCAAGTGGCCTCCTCTGGCGCAAAGGGGATTTTCTTGGAAAGTTCTTCGGGAGAGTTGGTTCAAAAAATGACATGGGTCCCCGCTGGCGTGGAGGTGATGAAGACGCGGTTGAGGAGTTTGACAGAAGAAGAAGTGGTGCGTCTCATCCGGACCCCCTTCCGGGAGTTAACCGTTTTCGAACGATTTCTGCGGGAACGCATTGCCCGCTTGCATCCCTTCCCATTGGTCCAGGTCGGCCACGATCGTGCCACCCTCACAGGAAGCGATGTTCCCTTATATGTGGAACTCGATGAAAAGAATATAGGGAAAGGTGCCCTTGTGAAATTTAAGGTCAAGAACGAAGGGGACCGCTCCTATGGAGAATACTCAACCCTCCTCACCTTATTTCATGTCGATACAAATCAGAAGTGGGAACGGGTTCTCCCGCTGCCTCCAATGAAAAAGGGCGAAGAGGTGGTCAATGGGGTCACAGTGATGGATCTTAAGCCAGGCCGTTATAAATATAGCCTTGCGGTATACCCCAAAGAGGAGTTACGGAAGGCACTTGTTGAACGGCAAGGTCTTCCTGAAGACCAGAGGAGCTATGGTGTGATCCAGGTCGGTCCTTCAAAACCTGAACCGGCGCCGATCGGAGTCGCATCGCGGTTCGAGGCTCTTTCTTTACACATCGAGACACTCTGGAAGGCAGAGACAGGGGTCCTCGCGCTTGAACAAACATTGGCTCAGCAAAAAGCAGGCCTTCTTCTAGAGTCTGCTTATCTTGACCGCTCTCTCAAGGCCGGACCGTTGGCAGTAGCCGCTCAGTTTGGGAATCGGATCCTCGGAGAGTTTTCCGGAACGACGACCATGAAAGATGTTGAACGTGTGGTCTCCGCCGAGATGTACCGCTCACTCGAAGCGAAGATTGATTCCTTGAACGGAGACAAGCCAGAGAAGAGACATGGCTTTCTTGGAAAGGTTTTGAAGTCAAAGGTTTTGAAGGCAGCGATACGACCCTTTACCCCGCCGGTGGATCTGGTGAAGTCTATAGTTTCTAAAGACAAACGGCCTCAAATGCGTGAATCGTTGCTCAAGGAGTTATCGGACGCCGATGAAATGAATTGGCTTGAGCAAGAAGCCAGAGACTCTGTCTCGACTCAATTCGTATCAGAGGAAATGATACAAGAAGCACAACTCTTGGACCTGATGATGCTTCGGGATTCTCTCTCGGATTTGAATGCGGATGTCGAGGGGCATTATAAGGATGTTACCGCAACGGAAGCCCTTGTCGCAGCCAACCAGAAGGTTTCTACCTTGATGGACGAAGCGGGAGGTCTTGATCTTGTCTTTACAGATACCTGGCAGATGGTCGTTGATTATCTGGAATTAGAGGGACATGCAGTACCGGAGATCTCCGTAACCGATTTGCCAAGTCTTCGAAATGCCATTTTGGAAGTGGAAAATCTCCTGCCAGAGAACGCTACACGTCCCTTGCTACTTGCAAAAGACCTTCTCACCTTCGTTGATAAAGAAATTCAGGAACAGAAGAAAAGAGAAGAGGCTCTTGAGAGATCGCGAACCTCGATGGGTCGTTTAGAGAATGAAATAATTCCAGAGGCAAGAACCCATCGCGACCGACTCGCTAAAGACTTGGATGTCTTCAAACGGTTCCTTCGTCGCACGCTCCCATTGAGTGCTGAAGCGCTCAATGAACGCTACACGGCTATCCTGACAAAGCAGGAAGAGATCTTGGCCAAGAAGAAAGAGGCGCTCAGCAGACTTGAAATAGATCTTGGGCGCCTTGAGGAGGGAAAGGTAAAACTATCGGAACAGAAAGGCGAATCCCCTACAGTTCAGGAGGTTGTCGGTCGGGTTGAACAAGGGCTTGGGGATGTCCGTGAAGAAACGTCCAGGTTTATCATTCTGTCTACGCAGGAAGGCCGCCGTGCTTTTGATGAGAAACGATATGAAGAAGCCAAGCAATCCTTCAATAAAGCCATTGCCCTTGAACCATTCCATCATACAAAAGCCTATTTGGAAGATCTCCTCAAACAGGTCCGATCGGGGAAACGTATCACCGACTCAACGACTACTGAAGAGATCGTAACCACTCTTGAAAGCCAAATCGAGACTGCGAAAAAAGTAGAAGAAGCCCTTGGGGACGCAAAAGAGTATTGGTTAAAGACGGATGAGAAACTGAAGAAATTCGGTCTCTCAGTGGGTGTGATTACGGCGGATAAAACCACTTTAGCACAAGCAGATCATTTCCTTGCTGTCGCCATCGGTTCCCTCGGGGTCCTGCGGGATGAACAGTTGAAGAAATTGGGGGTGGAGAGTGTCGAAGAGGGCTACTGGCATCTGCAGCCAGGTCAAATCGCGCCTGATGCACTTAAACGGGCCGAGGCCTTCCAAGAGCTCGTCAACAAGCTTTTCGAACTTAGAGTGAGACTGAGTGAAACCAAAACAGGAGAGGATCTTTCACCTTTACTCCTCGAAGCCGAAAAACAACTTGATTCGGCGTATCGGTCCGTCAATAAATTCTCACTGCGAGTCACTGGACTTAACC
>JACOVV010000106.1 GCA_016177145.1 Candidatus Omnitrophota bacterium
ATATGTGCATTAAGGATTTTAGGAAGAATCCGGAGAAGTTCATTAAGAAAATAGAAGTCTAAAAGATGAAGTAAGTTTCTTGTGACTATGTATCCATGATTAACCATTGGCACCTTCATCCGATGATTGTGCATTTCCCGATCGCGCTGTTCATCGGCGCGATGGGACTGGAACTTTTCGCGGTAGTTCTCAAAAAAGAGAAATTGCACAGCGCCGCCTGGATTAATTTTATCCTGGCGGTTCTCGGCAGTGTTATAGCGGTTATCACCGGATGGTTTGAGGCGGAACATCTGCATTTGGTCAGCCATCCGGTTTTTAATACCCATCGGCTGTTTGGATTCTTAACGGTTGGGCTAGGAGTCGCGGCGCTGGCGCTGTTGGGGCCATTAAAGAAACGTTCTAACCGGTGGTTTCGATTCCTATTCTTACTTATACTCATCTGGGGGGTAAGTTTAGTTTCAATTGGAGCTTACTACGGAGGGCGTTTGGTCTATGAATATGGAATAGGAGTAGAGGGGGATTGAACCGATAGTTTCGTTATTAAGAGTGAAGACAATTTGAGAAGGAGAGCGCGCGATGAGATGCCTCGATGGACGAAAAATCCAGGTTTTTGCCGATAATCGGGTAGAACCGAGAGAATACGGTCAAATCTTGAACCACCTGTCTCAATGCGAAACATGCCAGACCAAGGTGAACGAAGAAAAACGCCTGAATCGTTTCGTCAAACAAGCGGCATTGACCTACGGCCAAACCGAGCCGTTAGGGGAGACGATTTTAGCGAAGATCGCTCAGTTGCGGCGCAAACCTCAGTGGGCCCCGGAGCCGGAACCGATTTCCATTTTGCGCTGGGTTCAGCCCTGGGCGGTTCAAATGGCGGCGGTTTGGATTGCGGCGGTTTTCCTCGGCGGCTGGCTGGGTCTCATTATAGGAACACCGTTGCCAAAAGAATCACTCATGAGCAGCAACGTCATGAGAGGGTCGCTAGTGGGTGTTCTATCGGAACGGGCGGAGAGGGGGAGGTCATGAAACGAGTTTTCTGGATGACGGTGGTATTTATCTTGTTATTTGCGGCCGCTTTTTATGGAGTTCAAAAAGTTCAGCATTGCCCTTTAATGGGATCAGCGGCTGCGGGAAAGTCCGCCTACTGTTGCGCTCAGTCCGGAATTTACCGGAATCTTTCAGCTTCCAGCGAACAGCAGAACGCGATAGCGCTGTTGGACCGGGAATTTATCAAGGAGAGAAACCGACTCTGTATGCAGCTTTGCCAATCGCGCTATGGTTTGGCTCAACTGCTTCTTCAACCTGATATCACGCAAAAGGAGTTGGATGATAAAACAGCCGAAGTCGCTTCCATTCAGTTGGCGGTGGAGCGGGCGGCGGCGGCGCATGTGCTGAAAGTCAGAGAAACGCTGACTCCGGAGCAGGCCAAGAAATATATGGAAATGCTCTATCGGGATGTTTGCAGCCAGATGGATGGAAAATCATGCGGGTTTTCGGCTGTTGAGGAGAAGGAATAATGGGAAAAAAATCCCCGTGGACTTATCACGGGGTTATCTCTTTGTCATCATTGCGAGGAGTCCCGCCACCGAATGTGGCGGGACGACGAAGCAATCCACGAAGTGTCGCGAGGCTGCCGAAGGCAGCCGTGGCGATCTCGTTCCTTTTAAAAGCGAGATTGCTTCGCTCACTTCGTTCGCTCGCAATGACATGGGCTATAGGAGTGATTTTTATGTTGGTATCAACGGCGTCGTTTGTTTTTGCTCAAGAGATGTCACCCGCAGATGAATTAGCGCAATTAGTACAGGTTCTCCGGCGGCAGAATCCGGAGCTGGCGGCGCTGAGAGAGAGAATTTCGGCTTCAGGGTACCGTGTCAGTCAAGCGAAGGCTTTTGAAGCTCCTGTGATCGGAGCCGACATCGAGGGGATTCCTAAACGTGATTTTTCGTTCAATAAATATATGGATGTGGAGTATATGGTCATGCAGGAACTCCCGGGGCCTGGGAAGCGAAGGCTTCGCGGGGAAATAGCGGAAAAAGGAGTGGCCTTGCTGGAAAAAGAATACGCCGGCAGAGAATTGGATATGATACTGGAATTAAAACAGTTCTATTATCAGCTTTATTTTTTGGAACGCGCGATCGAAATCAATCAGGAGAACCAGGAATTATTGAGACAAATGGGAGAGATCGCCGAAGCAAAGTATTCCACCGGGCAGACGGCTCAGCAGGACGTGATCAAAGCGCAGGTAGAGCTGGCGAAACTGGTCAACGGCGCGATCTTATTGGATCAGGGAAAGAAAATAGCGCTGGCCAGAATCAACACACTCTTGGCAAGAGGAATGGAAGAACCTGTTTGGCCGCCGAAAGCGCTCCAACTTCACTTGCCTGCCGTTGATTGGGATATAGCGGTCGGACAGATGTTGGAAAAAAGCCCGGAGTTAAAAAGTTCCCAGCTCGCGGCGGAACAGGCCGAGACGGAAATGAAACTGGCGCGGAAGGAATTTTTCCCTGACTTTCAGGTTCGAAGCGAAGCCAGGCATTTTAAAGGAGAGGGAGGAATCCGCGAGGTGGATACTTTTCTGGGGATGAATCTTCCTTTCTGGTTTTGGACGGACAAACGGGCTGTTTTAAAAGAAAAAAAAGGAGAATGGCAGGCGAGTAAATCTTCTTATCAATCATCCAGGAACCAGGCATTGTTCCAATTACAGCAGGCGTGGATTGAAATGGAGGCAAAACAGAGAATCGCTGAGTTGTTCGAAACGACTTTAGTTCCTCAGGCGCGCCAGGTCATGGAATCGGCCCGCGCGGGGTACCAGACAAACAAAATTGATTTCCTGAATTGGATTGATGCCCAGCGGTTCCTGCAAGAAATCTCCTTAGAGAAGGAACAGTCCGTTGTGGAATTCCATCAAGGGATCGCGTGGTTAGAGAGGGCGGTGGGGGGGGAGTTGCCGGTAGAGGTCGAAGGTCAAGGGTCAAAGGTCGAAGGTCAAAGATCAAAGGTTGAAGGAAAGACAAATTCCGCAGGGCCAGAAAAGGGGTCTGAATCATGAAAAATCTTATGAAATTTTTTACCGTCGTGACTTGCTTTTTTTTGTTTTTTGTATTTCCCTTTCACCTTCGACCTTTGACCTCTGACCTGTCTGCCTACGCCCAGGAAAAGAAGCCCGTCTACTATTGCCCCATGCACCCCAGTTA
>JACOVV010000113.1 GCA_016177145.1 Candidatus Omnitrophota bacterium
CTCCCGAAACAAATCCACTCCAGCCATATCGCCACCGTCTCCGACAAAATCGTCGGCCGGCTGAAACTCTTTCCCGACTGCGATGGATTGATGACACGCTCTAAGAACATCGCCATCGGGATTCTCTCTGCCGACTGTGTTCCCCTTCTTTTTTATGTCCCCTCTTCCCAAACCATCGCCGCCGCCCACGCCGGATGGCGGGGACTGCAAAAAGAACTTCCACGAAAGATGGTGGAACAACTCGTCAAGTTCGCCTCTGCCGACCCGAAAGAAATTCTCATCGCGATCGGGCCCTGTATCCGTTCCTGCTGTTATGAAGTCAAACAGGATGTCGCGGGCTATTTTTCTGGTAGGGGCGAGCCGTCGGATCGCCCTTACACGTTATTGAAAAATGGCAAAATTTATCTGGATCTCGTCCAAATCGCCAAAGAACAATTTCAAGAGCGCGGTGTTTCTGCCGATCAAATCGCCGATACCGGCCTCTGCACTTCTTGCAGAAATGAAGATTTCTTTTCTTACCGCCTTGAAGGAGAAAAAGCAGGAAGGATTTTAAGCACTATCTCCCTCTAACATTTCCTTAAAATTTACGTTGCTTTGTAGCGGAAGGGTGTCCCCTTTATGGACGTCCCCGGAATCAAAAGCGACATAGACACGGTGATTGGCGATTTTGGTCGGATAAACTTTCACCTTTCCCTCGCCGCCAGCCAGGACACAGCCGTTCTCTAAACCAATCTTCCAATTGTGCAGGGGACAAAAGACCGCGTGGCCGGCGATAATCCCATCGGCCAGCGGCCCCTGCCGGTGGGGACAGCGATTGTCTACCGCGATAAAGCGGTCTCCCAAATTAAAGAGCGCGATCTGGTGATCCTTGAAAATCACCCGCCGCCCTTCCCTGACCGGAATCGCGCCCTCCGGTACGGCTTCATACCACCGGGTTTCTGTTTGCGAAGTATCGTTCATCGCTCGATCAACGCCTCCTGCTCTTTCGGCAGAACGAAATCTTGAAATTGAAATGGGTGAATCGGTTTTTTTGATTCCACTGCCCAAGGATTGACCGCTCTGGCTTTGGATTTAGCCAGACGTTCCAGCAATCCTTTGCGAACTTCTTCCGACGCCAGGACTGTCTCCCGGCGGACCCGTTCGATGCCGAGCCGCTCGACAAAATCATAGGTTCGTTCTATATATTCACCATTCTCCCGGTAATACTGGAAGAAGAGCTTTGCCGCCTCCAGCGCCTCTTCGGTCGTGCTGACCGTCACCAGGATGTCGGCCTGCCGGACCCTTTTCCCAGCCGCCCCGCCGATGACGACCTGCCAACCCCCTTCGATGCCGACAAGTCCAATATCCTTGACTGTCGCTTCGGCGCAGTTGCGAGGACAACCGACCACCCCCATCTTGACCTTCGCCGGCGTGTACAGCCCTTCGAGCATCGTCTCCAGATCAATTCCGGTCTGGATGGAGTTCTGAGTCCCGTAACGGCAAAAATCGGTTCCGACACACGATTTCACCATTCTCACCGCCTTGGCGTAGGCGAACCCGGAGGTCATCCCCAGTTCCGCCCAGATCTTTGGCAAATCTTCTTTTTTGACTCCGAGCAGATCGAGCCGCTGGCTGCCGGTCACTTTCACCATCGGCACTTTATACTTCTCAGCGACATCGGCGATCTTGCGCAGTTCTTCGGGAGAAGTTACCCCGCCGCGCATCCGCGGCACAACGGAAAAAGTACCGTCCCGCTGAATGTTGGCGTGCACCCGGTCGTTGATGAACCGCGCGGAGCGGTCTTCCCTGTGCTCCCCGCAGAGGACTTCATCCAGGATGAAACTCAAAGCCGGCTTACAGAGAGAACAACCGGTTCCGTTGCCATAAATCTCCAAGACCTCCTGCACCGTCTTCAACCGCTGGGTCTGAATGATCGTGCGGATTTGTTTCTTCGCGAAAGGGACACATTCGCAGAGAATTTCTTTCTTCTCCTTCTGAAAATTACCGCCGGCGACGGCTCTCAAGATATCCTCCACCAACCCGCTGCAAGTGCCGCATCCAGTCGAGGCCTTGGTGCATGATTTCACATCGGAGACGCTTTTGAGCCCTTTCTCCCGAATCGCGCCGATAATCTGTCCCTTCGTCACGCCGATACAGCCACAGATCGTGTCTGAATCCGGCCGTGACATCACATCCTCGGCGGCGCACGCTTTCTCGATCCCTTCAAAAAGGAGCGCCTGTCTTGGAGAAGTGATCGCTTCCCCTTTTCTGATTTTTTCAAGAAGACGGTTGGCATCTTCCGACTCTCCGACCAAAACGGCGCCAATCACCCGATCTTTGGCAACGACGACTTTTTTATAGATTCCTTTGGCGCCGTCCTCATAAACGACCGCCTCCATCCCCGGAGCGTCCCCCCGGTATTCCCCTGCCGAAAAGACTTCGATGCCGGCAACCTTTAACTTCGTCGCCGTCGTGGATCCTTCATAGAGCGCCCCCTTTTGCCCCGTAATGGTCTCCGCCAAAACCCGCCCCTGGTCGAATAACGGAGCGACTAAACCATAAACCTTCCCGCGATGCTCCACGCATTCCCCCACGGCGAAAATAGCGGGATCGGAAGTTTCCAAATAATCATTGACGATGATTCCTTTATTAATTTGCAGCTTCGCTTTCTTTGCCAACTCAATATTCGGACGGATCCCGCAGGAAATCACGACCAGATCCGCTTCTTCGATCGTACCGTCTTTAAATAGCACCCCTTCCACTTTCCCGTTTCCCAAGAATTCCGTCGTCAGGGTGTTCAGCCGGACCTTCAGCCCCATTTGTTCGAGCGCTGATTTGAGGATCCGTCCCCCCTTTTCATCGAGCTGCATCTCCATTAAATGCCCGGCCAGGTGGACGACCGTGACCTCCATATTTCGGGTGAGGAGCCCCCTGGCCGCCTCCAGCCCCAGAAGCCCGCCGCCGATGACGACCGCTCTTTTGCTCACCTGGCATTGCTCGATGATCGCTTCACAGTCGGCGATATTACGGAAAACAAAAACCCCTTTCTTCTCTTTTCCCGCAATAGGAGGAATCACCGGAATGCTCCCCGTGGCCAGAAGCAAAAGGTCGTAGGAGATCTCTTCTCCCGTCTCCGTCGTGACAGTTTTCCCTTCAGCGTTGACATCCACCGCCTTGGTCCCCAACCGCAGATCAATGTGGTTTGCTTCATACCACTGGCGGGTATTGATGTAGATATCTTCGACTTTTTTATCGCCGTTGATGACACTGGAGAGGAGAATCCGGTTGTAGTTGTAATACGGCTCCTCGCTTAAGACCGTGATGTCAAAGTCCGGTTTCTTCTTTAATATCTGATCCAGACAGGCCATGCCGGCCATCCCATTGCCTACCACCACCAAACGTTTCGGCACAATCCACCCTCCTTCTCTCTATAAGTTTACTGATTTTTGTAACAACGAGATGACAAGGAGGTTAATTTATTGTTAAACGTCAAGGCAGCTCATGCCGGTGCGACAGCGGCTCGATGTGGACAATGGCAGAAGGTTATTTCTCTAACTTCTCCTGCAAAAGGAGTTCATACACTTCATAGCGGGCGGCGATCATAATAATCTTGATCTCTTTGATCTTCTCTTCCGCTACATAGATAATGCGATGGTGCGCGACAGGATAACTCCAAAAACCTTGGAGTTCATCGAGAAGCGGTTTTCCTGCCAGCGGGTCATTCTGTAATAGCTTGAGCGCAGCTTTGACTTTTTTCTTTAAGACGGGAGAAAAATGGGAAACATCAGTTTGTATCTGGGGAGCTAAACGAAGCTTATAGTTCATTCGTCACCGAAAATTTGCTCGAGGGTTAATCCTTTGCCTCCTCTGCGGAAATACCCTAGACGGCGCTTGAGTTCCGCCACCAGCTTTGGCTGACTCATGATTTCCAGAGTCTCTTTTAATCCTTCATATTCTTCGTAACTCAAAATAATCGCGGCCGGTTTACCGCGCCGAGTCACTACGATTTCATCGGCTTGCCCCTGGACCTGCTCGATCAAATGGGTCAATTTCATCTTTACTTCAGAAACGGGCAAAGTTAAAGTCATGGCGAGTCTCCTTGTTCATACTTGTCTATAAATATAGTTAACCATAAAAGTGGTCATTTGTCAAGGGAGTTCATGCCGGTGCGACAGCGGCTCGATGTGGACGATCACGTCGGTGACGCCGGGGAAGCGGGTTTTGAGTTTCTC
>JACOVV010000107.1 GCA_016177145.1 Candidatus Omnitrophota bacterium
GCCGGTCCCGCAGGTATCCAGAACTCCTTCCCGTACCGGCTTAAACGAGACCATTCGTTGACGCATCACAGTCACCGCCCCTGTGATCTCCTCCACGCTCTCCCCCTTACAGCGCAAAGCAACGAGGAAAGCGGCCATCTGGGAGGAGGTGGCTTTTCCTTCAAGAATCAGCGACATTGCTGATTCCATCTCTTGACAGGACAATCCTTTCCCATCAATAACCTTCTGAGTGGCTTCCCGTAAGTCCATAAACTTCTTTTATATCAAAAATAAGGTTAAAAAGGTAGGAATTTCTAGGGACTTTGTTCCTGCAGGAAATAGTCCATTTCCTGCTCCGCGTGGGTAATCCGGTCCGAAATAGCCGGGTGCGTGGAGAGGAATGTTCCCAAAGCATCCGGATTGCCTCCCATTTCCCGCTCCATCTTTTCAAGAATGGTCAGAAGCGCTTCCGGGTCATAGCCGGCCCAATACGCGTACCGAATGGCCAGGATATCCGCCTCCAATTCATCCTGCCGGCTGTAGCCGCGCTGGACAATATCGAAAGCCACACTGGTGATTTGCCGCGTGTTCGCGTTCACGTCGCCAAACGCGGAGGCCAATCCCAAAACCCACTGATACCCCATGGCCGTTTGCATATGCTTGACGCTGTGACGAGCGGCGATGTGCCCGATTTCGTGGGCCAGAACGCAAGCCAATTCATCTTCATCCGTCAACTCCACCAATCCCATATTGACGTAAACACCCCCTCCGGGCAATGAAAACGCGTTGAGTTCTTTATCGGCGACAATGTGAAAATGGTAGGGAAGATTCGGGCGGTCCGAGGCGCCGGCGATTTTATGCCCCATTGCTTCAATATGCTTTTTCCATTGAGGATTCCGGACAAATTTCATCTGGCGGGCCACTTCCTTGGCAACCGCGCGGCCAATGCTCACTTCCTCCCGCGCCGTAATCATAATGGATTCCGGCCGGCCTGTAACCGGATTCTGGACTGTGACGCAGCCGGTTATCCCAAAAAAAATTCCTAAAGATAAAATCCTTAGAAAAAAACTTCTCATCGCCACCATGATATAATAACACAGCTATGACCAAAACATCTTCTTACGATGTCGCCGTTATCGGCGGCGGCATTGCCGGGGCGGCTATCGCCGGCGAAGCTGCCTCAAGAGGACTTCAAGTTCTGCTCCTTGAAAAAAATGAATTCGGTTCCGGGACCAGCAGCCGGAGTTCGAAATTAATCCATGGCGGGCTTCGTTACCTGGAACTGGCCGGGTATTTCTTTTTACGCTGTCGTTTCAAAGAGTCGTGGAAAAATTTTTCCTTTGTTTTCTCTTCGATCCGTGAGTCGCAGATTTTGAGAAAAACACATCCAGACTTAATCGAACCCCATCCCATTCTCCTCCCAATCTATCGTTCTTCCCCGCGCAGCCGCTGGCTTATCTTCTTGGGAACGGCGCTCTATGGAATCATGGCGTTTGGGGCGGGAAACCGGCGGTTCCCTCATTTTCTTTTGTCTCCGGAGAAAGCGCTGCGGCAAGTCCCTTCGCTCCGGAAAGAAGGGTTATTGGGAGGAGTCGTTCTCTGGGAAAACCTGACCGATGACAGGGCGTTGGTCAATCGGATCATCCAATCCGCCCTTGAAAAAGGAGCCACAGCGCTTCCTCACGCGTTAGTCCTCCACTATTGTTACGACAACGCAGGAAAGGTTTATCGCATCAGGACTAAGACCGAAGGAACCGAGAAAGTCTTTGAAGCCAAACAGTTAGTCAACGCCACGGGACCCTGGGTCGATCAAACCCGCCAGCGGGTGAGTCAGACACGGGATGCCTTTGTCCTCCCGATCGCTGGAGCGCACATCGAATTAAAACAGTTTACTCCCTATTCCTGCCTGCTTCAGGCGGAAGATCACCGGTTTTTCTTTGTCATCAACATTCATGGCGTCTCCCGCGTGGGAACGACGGAAAGAGAGTGGGCGGACCCTGATCATGTCGAACCCACGGATGAAGAAATGACCTACTTGATTAATTCTTTGAAATATTATTTTCCCTCAATCGCTTTTTCAAAGAATCAGATCATCCGTTCGGACGCAGGTGTGCGCCCCCTGGCGCGGCCCGCCGCGGAATCGAAAGCGAACCAGGTTTCACGAGAACACGCCATCTTTCAAACCGGCGATGGGGTTTACCACGTGGTGGGGGTCAAACTCACCGACCACCGCCGGGCGGCGATTGAAGTTGTGAATAGAACCGAACGCAAATAACTACTCCTATCTTATTATACTGGTTTCTACCTTATCTGAAACCCAATCTATCTTCGCCATAGAAGGATCCTTCCAACGCAGGAATGCCCCGTCGCATGATAAAACATAACTA
>JACOVV010000110.1 GCA_016177145.1 Candidatus Omnitrophota bacterium
ACAGCCGCCCGCATCCGCGGGATGTAACCGTGATGATCCGGCCCCCATAGATTGATTAATTTTTTAAAACCGCGGTCGAGTTTGTCTTTATGATACGCGATGTCCGGAGCCAGGTAGGTAAAAGACCTGTCGCTTTTAACGACCACCCGGTCTTTGTCATCTCCAAAGGCGGTGCTTTTAAACCACAGCGCTCCCTCCTGTTCGTAGACAAACTCCTCCTTTTTCAATCGCTCCAGGATTTTCTGGACGTTCCCGGATTTTTCCAGTTCTTCCTGGCTGAACCACGAATCAAACTGAACTCCAAAAAAATCCAGATCGTCTTTAATTCCTTTTAAAATCGCAGCGATCCCCTTCCCTAGAAAGTGTTCCTTTGTCTTGGGACCCCACTCCTTCCAGCAATCCCCTTCTCCTTCAAGGATATTTCTGGCGATATCAATAATATACGCCCCTTTATAACCCCCTTCCGGCAAAGGGAGATTCTCTCCGAGCAGCTCCCGGTAACGGACAAAAATAGATTGAGCCAGCAAGTTCATCTGATTGCCGACATTATTGAGATAATACTCCCGTGACACTTTAAACCCGCTAAACTCCAGGATATTGGCCAGAGAATCCCCTACAGCCCCTTGCCGTCCATGCGCCACGCTGAGAGCCCCTGTTGGATTGGCGCTGACAAATTCCAGGAGAACCGGTTCGCCTTTTCCAAGATTCGAGGAGCCGAATCTTTCTTTTCCGTGTTTTTCATCAAGGATCTCTATTAAGGAGTCGTAGAGAGTTTGAGGATGAAGTGAAAAATTGATAAAGCCGGGAGGTTTAACTTCGATCTTGCTGACGGGCAATCCATGACGATTATTAAGGGTGTTGACAATTTCCTGCGCAATCGCCAAAGGAGATTTTTTTAATTGGCTTGCCAACCGCATGGCCACATTCGTCGCCAGATCTCCATGCTGTTCATCTCTGGGAATCTCGAGAACGATTTCTACTTCCGGCAGGAAACCAAGTTGTTTCACCGCCTCTTGAATCGCGTCCGTTAGAGTGGATTCTATCAATGCCATAAAATAAATAAGCGAGCCCTTTTGCTAGCGTATAGTGCATAGCGTAAGCCCGCCCCCTAAATCAGCTCGACGAACAAGCCAACCACTTCCGGATCAAATTGAGTCCCGGCGTGCCGCCGTAATTCTTTGACGGCCTTCTCCCGCCCCATCCCCTTGCGATAAGGACGATCGGAGGTCATCGCTTCATACGCGTCTGCCACAGCGACAATCCTGGATCCCATGGGGATTTCTTCTCTCGTCAGCCCGTCTGGATAGCCCCCGCCCGAAAACATTTCATGGTGATGGCGAATAATCGGAGCCAATTCTTTCAGCGCTTCGGTTTCTGAAACAATCTCAGCCCCCACCTGTGGGTGAATGATCATCCGCTCCCACTCCTGAGGCGTTAATCTGCCCGGTTTCTGAAGGATGGAAAGGTCCACGCTGATTTTCCCTAAGTCGTGAAGATAACCGCCATCGCCCACTTCTTGACGTTCTTTTCCCTTGAGCCCCATTCGATCGGCAATCATCAACGCGTACTCCATGACTCGCGCTGAATGGCCGTGGGTATAGGAATCTTTCCGGTCAATCACGTTCGCCAATATCTTGATAGTCTTAAAATAACCGGTTTGTCGCTCCAGAACTAATTCCGCCTGCTGAATAGCAATCACTGTTTGAGTAGCGAGAGCCGCGGCAAAATTTTTTTCCTGCCGCGTCAGGGGTTCCTTTTGGGTCCTAAAAAAACAAATGGCCCCCACAATTTTTTCTCTCCATCTTAGCGGTACGGCGGTGAGCGTCTTGATCCGTTGGGAACGCGCAAACTCGGGGACAGCCCCTTCTTTTTCTAAACGGTAATCCTTGATAAAAACGATTTCCTTTTCTGTATAGCACCGCCTTGAGAAAGGGATAAACTGGGAAAGATGATTCCTTGTTTCAGCGCCGACACCGTGACAAGCGAATAATTCAGGTTTACTCGCCAGTTCATTCGGTTGAACCTCAATCAAAACCACCTGTGACCGGGTTCCTCGAGCTCCCTTCTCAACGATAATGGATAGTATTTGATCCAGTTCTTGATGAATGGTAATAGAGGACCCCACTTCGGTCAATGTCGTCACTGGATCAGGACACAGATCAGCCTCTGCCATTGAACTCCCCCTTTACTGTCAGTTTTTAGCCGGCTCACGGACCTTTACTCTCGGAGCGTCACCCCATAACCGTTCTAGGTCATAGAAATCCCTCTGCTCCTGAAGAAAGATATGGGTGATCACATTGCCAGCGTCGATGAGCACCCATTCTCCCTCCGCGTACCCCTCAACGGTCACTGGTTTACTCTGAGTCTTCCCGTGATTGAGCCGCGCCGTTACCTCATCGGCGATTGCCTTGACCTGCCGAGTGGAAGAACCGCTTGAAATCACAAAATAATCCGTCCATCCCGTCACTCCGCGCATATCTAGTATGACAACATCCTCTCCATTTTTCGCGAGAGCCGCCTTCGCAATCAACCGCGTTTTTGTTCTTCCTGTTATCGCGCCTTCACCTCCTAAACTTTTTCAATTTTTACTTCTTATCAGGACTCAGGATGCAATACATCCCCGTGCCGCAATCAGGGCATTTGCCCTTCACCGCAGGCCGGCCATTTTTCATTTTTACCTGTTGAGCATCCTTCACTTCTTTTTTCTCTTTACACTTAACGCAATAAGCCGTCATGGATTCCCTCCTTGGTTAGGTTCAAAATTGCCCTGTTAGAATAACACAGCCCTGTGAAATTTGTCAATCGCTCAGGATGAATTACCCCGCCCCTACTTCTCCCACGATCTGTTCAACGAGATCCGCAATAGTGACCATCCCAACAGGCCCCCGGGTCCGGCTGACAACAATCGCCATCGGCTGTTTGCGGGATTGCAGAATAAACAAAGCCGTGCTCGCCAGCGTTTCCATATGGATAAAATTGGCGGGTCTCAAGAATTTTTTAATTGAGTCTGTTTCAGGCGATTCAAAAAGGGCGTCCAGAATATGGACTATCCCGATGACATTATTGTTTTGACCGTCGTACACCGGGTAACGGGAGAATCCTGTTTGTTTGAGGAGTTCCTTTAAATCCTTTACCGTGGCCTGGGCCGGCAGCATGGCTGTCTTATCCAGGCCAAGCATGACCTCCGTCACCTGAAGATCGCTGAATTGAAAAATTTTCGTGATCAGAGACCGTTCCTGCGGATCCAACTCGATCCCATGAGCTTCTTCCTGCAAGAGATATTTTAATTCTTCTTTGGTCACGCGCACTTTCTGCGGAGGGGCGGAAGGAACGCCAAAAAAAGCGAGGATCACCTCACTGATATAACGGACTACCGCCACTAAGGGCGAGAAAAACCACAGCATCCACCGGAGAGGGCGTTCCGCCAGAAGAACCACCCGGTCCGCCCTGAAACGGCAGTACACCTTTGGAATTAACTCTCCAAAAACCAGCACCAGCGGCGTCGCGATCAAAGCCGCCAGCCATTCGGAATGGGATCCCACCCAGTGAATGCACAATAGAGTCACAAGACTAGCGATCGTGACATTCACAATATTATTCCCGACCAAAACGGTGGAAATGACGCGATCCGGATACTCCAGAATTCTCAAGAGCCGGTGCGCTTCTTTATTGCCCCGGTCGGCCAAATGCCTTAGCCGCAGCCGGTTGCTGGAAATGACGGCTGTCTCAACACCGGAGAAAAAAGAACTGAGCACCAGACAAAAGAAAATGATCAAGAACAACAGCGTCAACTCAGCCATTGTTTTTCTCCTCGTCGCTCAGTGATTCCAAACGAACGACTCTCACCCGGTGGATTCTTTTCTTCCCGACTTCTTCCACAACGAATTCCAGCCGGCCGTATCGAACTTTTTCACCCGTTTTGGGAAACCTGCCCAACAGGTGCAGGACAAGCCCCCCCACGGTCTCCACCTCACTGACCGGAACTTCCACATCCAGTCTCTCTTCCAGCTCCCGCAAACTAGTCATTCCATGAACCAACAATTGGTCCGCGTCAATCACTTCAACACGCTGGGCAACCTGGTCGTACTCGTCGTAAATTTCGCCGACGATCTCTTCCAACACATCCTCCAATGTCACCAATCCGCTCGTCCCGCCGTATTCATCAACAACAATGGCAAAATGCGCCTTTTGTTTGCGAAACTCGGCGAACAACTGGTCAATGGCCATTGACTCGGGCACAAAGAGAACCGGATGCAGTAAATCTTTCAAGGGAGTTTCGGGCCTCACCATCAAATCCTTGACCAAAACCACCCCCGCAACATTATCGATTGTTTTCTCGTAAACGGGGATTCGGACATGGTGCGTTTGCCGGGCTTTCTCCAGTATCCCTTTGGCTCCTTCCGCGATGTCACAGCAAATCATTTCCACCCGGGGTGTCATGGTTTCTTTCACGGGGATTTCGCCTAGTTCAAAGACCGCTTTGATCATTTGCTGTTCCCCTTTATCCAAAGCCCCCTGTTTGACCCCCATCCGTATTAAACTTCTCAGTTCTTTCTGGGACATCAGGGAGTCGGCAGGATGAAGCCGGACACCCAGCTTCGCCAAAACCTCATCGGTTATCTTTTGTAAAACGTCCCTCACAGGGCCGCACACAACAACAAACCAAAAGAGAGGCCTGGCAATCCAAAGAGAGAAAGTCTGCGCGTGACGAATCGCGAATGTCTTGGGGCTCACTTCGCCAAAAATAAGCAGTAAAAAAGCCGACAGTCCAATAGCGACACCCGCCCCCCAATCCCCCATCCACCGGACAAGAGAAGCGGTAATCATGGCGCTCAGCGCCAAGTTGACGAGTGTGTTTGCCAAAAGGATAGAGACCAGAGTTTTTCTCGGGTGAGCCAATAGTTCAGCGATGATCTTTCCATTGCCGGCGTGCCTGTGTTCAAGACTCCGGACTTGGTAACGGCTCAAACTGAATAAAGCCGATTCCGATGCCGAGAAAAAAGCGGACAGGATAAACAAAACACCCGTCAGAATGACATGGATCAACATACGTTCACCGATAAAGTCCTTTTCTTTGTATATATTCCGCCGCCGGCGCAGGGACAAGTTTCTCGATTGAATTTCCCGCTTTGAGTTCTTTTCTTATTTTAGACGATGAAATGTTCACGCCGGTGATAGGAATCAGCCGCATGGGGCCTCGAGCGGCCCTCAACGAAAAGCCGGGACGGGTCATAGCGACCACCTCGGCCAACTTCAAGATTCTGGAGGCGTTTTTCCACTCCGGGAAGTGTTCTAAATGATCCGATCCGATAATAAGATAGAGCTTATGTTCCGATGGAGGAAATCGTTTCGTTAATTCCTCCAGAGTCTCCACCGTATAAGAAGGGCTGTCTGTTTTTAATTCCAGATCGGAAATTTCCCAGCGAGGATCTCCCTGGATCGCCAACCGCACCATTTCATACCGCATTTCGGCATCCAGCAGTTTTTCCTGTGATTTGAAAGGAGAAACCGCCGTCGGGACCCAAATAAGCCGGTCCAAAGGAATTTCTCGGCACGCCTCTCTGGCAAGATGCAAATGACCTTCGTGGATCGGATTGAAAGTTCCCCCTAAGACGCCGATATTCACTCTCTTATTTGTCCTTCTCCTACGACAATGTATTTATACGAAGTCAGTTCTTCAAGGCCCATGGGTCCCCTGGCGTGAATCTTATCGGTACTAATCCCCATCTCAGCCCCCATGCCGAATTCGCCGCCATCGTTAAACCGCGTGGAGGTGTTCACAAACACGACGGAAGAATCCACCCGCCGCGTGAATGTTTCCGCCGCCTTCTGACTGCGGGTAATGATCGCGTCGGAGTGCTGGGAACCGAAACGGCCGATATGCTCCACCGCCGATTCCAAATCATCCACAACGCGGACCGCTAAAATCAGATCCAGAAACTCTTTCCCCCAATCGCCGGAAACGGCCTTTTTCACTTTCGGATTTTCCCTGAACCGGCTGTCTTGGCGAAGAATTTTCAGCGCTTGGGCTGAGCAGCGCAATTCGACGCCGGCGTCAATCAGGCACTGAGCCGCTTTCGGCAGGAAAGCGGCGGCGACGCTTCTATGCACCAGCAGAGCTTCCACGGCGTTGCAGACTCCCGGCTTTTGAACTTTCGCGTTATAGACCACTTTCTCCGCTATCGCCAGATCGGCTTCTTCATCCACGTAAACATGACAAACCCCTTTGTAATGTTTGATCACAGGAATACGGGATTTTTCGCTTACCTCACGGATCAACCCCTCTCCTCCCCGGGGAATAACAAGATTGATTTCGGAATCCATCTTCAGCAAAAGATCCACCGCTTTTCGGTCGGTGGTCGGCACATTCACCACCGTTCCTTTAGAGATCCCGGCGCTCTCCAGCGCCCGCGAAAACACTTCAATAATGGCGCGGTTAGAGCGCGCCGATTCGCTCCCTCCGCGTAAAATAACACTGTTCCCCGATTTCAGACAAAGCCCCGCGCAATCGCTGGTCACGTTGGGCCGGGATTCGTAGATGATCAGGATGACGCCGATCGGCACCCGGACTTTACGGATTTTGAGCCCGTTCGGGCGGTCCCATTCGCGGAGGGTTTCACCGACAGGGTCCTTCAGCGCAGCGATTTCCCGCAAAGACCGGCTCATCGCCTCAAGGCGTTTTTCATCCAGATAGAGACGCCCCATTAAGGCATCGGATAACTTGGCCCTCTTCGCGGATTGCATGTCTTTGGCGTTAGCGACAAGAATTGCGTCTCTCTGGGCCAATAACTCCACAGCCATTTTCTTCAGCGCCTCGTTTTTCTTCTCCGTGGAAAGATTGGCCAATGCCCTTGAGGATTCTTTGGCATTTTTGGCAAGACGTAACAATATCTTTTTCATATTCTCTCATTTGTAGGGGCAACCCCCTGTGGTTGCCCGATGTAGGGGCGAATAATCATTCGCCCCTACAATTCGATTCGGGCGGGCACAAGGCCCGCCCCTACGTCAACGTTTGTTGCGATCAATCCAACATAGGGGCGAGGCATGCCTCGCCCTTACAAAATATCCGTTTATCATAATATCACCAAC
>JACOVV010000111.1 GCA_016177145.1 Candidatus Omnitrophota bacterium
CATTGGAACTGTCGAAGATTCCCGTCGAATCATTATTTACCATCGAAGAGATTCATCATGAAAAAATTGGTCAATAAATCAATAAGAGACTATACTAAAGAATTAGCCCGAAGGACGCCGACTCCCGGTGGAGGAAGCAGCGCAGCGCTGGTTGGCGCATTGGGCGCCGCGCTCCTGGAGATGAGCATGGGATATTCAGGGTGTCCTCCAGCGCGCATAGCGCAGGTCCGCCGGGTCCGATTACGATTTGTTCAATTAGTGGATAAAGATGCCAGGGCCTACGCAGGCGTTGTCCGTTCCTGGGAAAGGGGACGCTTACGGAAAAAGAGAGCGCTTATAGGCGCTGTTAAAGTCCCGAGAGAGATTTTCCGAAATTGCCGGCAGTTGCTTGGATGGACGGACCGGTTTAGCGGCCGGATTAAATTCACGCTGAAAGGCGACTGGACGGCGGGGCGTCTTTTTTTGAACGCGGCCATGAAGAGCGCTTCCCTAAGTCTCAATCAGAATTTAAAAACGCTGAAAAAACTTCAACATTCTTAAAATGAGCGCAAAGATTCTTGATGGCAGGGAAATCGCTTTAAAACTGGGGGCGCAGATCAAGAAAAAAGTGGCCCAGTTGAAGAAACAGTATGGAGAACCGCCGCGGCTTGCCAGCATCTTCATCGGTGAAAATCCAGCGACAAAGCTTTACATCGCTTCGCAGCAAAAGGTTGCCGATGGGGTGGGGATTGAGTTTCAGTCATGCCAGTTCCCGAATGATATTTCCCAGAAAGAAGTGGTGGAGCGGGTCGACCGGTTGAACCGGGATTCCCAGGTTACAGGGCTGATTCTTCATTTTCCGCTGCCCGATCAGATCAACCGCTCGGAGATTTTACGTCATGTCAATCCACTCAAAGATGTGGATGGGCTGACGCCGGAAAACGCGGGGCAGATCCTTCTGGGGCGTGTCAGGATTGGATCCTGCACGGCTCAGGCGGTGATGGAACTGATTCACGCCACCGGCGTAGACCTCCGGGGAAAAGAGGCGGTAATCGTTGGGCACAGCGAATTGGTAGGCAAGCCGGTGGGATTGATGTTGTTGGAACATCTGGCGACAGTAACAACCTGTCATATCGCTACCAATGAAAGAGGATACCTTGCGGACCATGTGAAGAGGGCGGAGGTCCTCGTTGTCGCCGTCGGCAAACCAGGGCTGATCCAGGGAGACTGGATTCGGCCGGGGGCGGTTGTGATCGATGTGGGTATTTCCCGCGTGAACGGGAGAGTCGTGGGAGACGTGGAATATGAGAAAGCGGTTCAACGGGCAGGATATATCACGCCTGTTCCCGGGGGGGTTGGTCCGCTGACGGTAATGATGCTGATGCGCAATGTCGTCAAGGCCTATAAATTTCAACGGACTGCAGAGGATTAAATCATGGAAAATGTGGCGCAAAAAATCAGAGCTGGACTGATTTTCCTGTTGAGCGCGCTTCTTTTGCTCAGCCTGGTCTCTTATACTCCGTACGATCTTTCTTGGTACACGTCGGATCCCTACCAGCCGCCGCACAATTGGATTCAGTTGGCCGGTAGTTACGGCTCAGGAATTCTCGTGTTCTTGTTAGGGTGGACCTCGGTGCTGGTTCCCCTGGTAACTTTAATCTGGGCAGTTGGATTGTGGAATGGATGGCAGGCCAGACACCGTGTCTTGAAAATAGGGTCGGGAGTCACGTTAATTCTTTCTTTACCGACCCTGCTGAGCGTTATCGTCGGCAATTCCGTTAAAATCCAGATGATGTCTTCGGGAGGAATCATCGGGCTTTTCCTCGGGGATTTTCTGGTGAATTATTTTGGTTTCGTCGGCGGATTGCTCATCGCCGGGACAATTGCCGCGCTCTCTATTCTAGTGGTGACCGATTTTCTGGCGATCCCTTTCGTTATCAGTATGGCGAAGGTGATAGGTTCCGGGATTCTCTGGTTGGTGGATCAGTGGCTGGTTTGGGTTAAACCGGGACGAAAAACGCGGAGAATCCCGCGGGAAAAAGCTCCCAAGATCCATTCCGGAACGGGACAGGAAAAAGAGGTTCCCGCGGCGGCGTCCAGGAGAGTAGAGGAATTCCTGGAAGAAACGCCTGAGGCGGTCGGCCCGATCATCCGACAGAATGTTTCAACAACGCCGGCACCGAGAGAAAGGAAAGAGAAACAGAAAAGGGAATCGTATGAAATGCCCAACCTATCGCTGTTGGATAATCCTCCCCCCACCGATGAGCAGGAACTGCAGGAGGATTTAAGAGCGCAGTCGGAAGTTCTGGAAGCGACCTTGCAGGATTTTGGGATTGAGGCCAAGGTGGAAGAAGTCAATCAGGGGCCTGTCATCACGCGGTATGAACTGCAACCGGCCCCCGGGGTAAAGGTCCAGAGAATCATCGGCTTGAGCGATGACGTCGCGATGGCGATGAAAGCTTCCAGCGTTCGCATGGCTCTGATACCCGGATCTTCACGACTGGGAGTGGAAGTTCCTAACCGAGCTCCTGTTTTGGTATTCCTGAAAGAGGTTCTGGCTTCCGATGAATACCAATCTCAGCGTCACAAAAAGAAACTCCTTCTGGGACTCGGCAAGGACACGTCTGGCGCCCCTATTGTAGCTGATTTGGGAGACATGCCCCATCTTTTGATTGCCGGCACGACCGGTTCCGGAAAGACGGTCTGCGTGAACACGTTGATTTTAAGTCTTCTCTATAATAATACCCCCGAGGAGCTAAAATTGATCCTCGTGGACCCCAAGATGGTCGAAATGACTCATTTTAATCAAGTCCCCCATCTGATTTGTCCTGTCGTGACCGACTACAAAAAAGTAGCGATTGTCCTCAATTGGGTCGTAGCTGAGATGGAGCGAAGGTACCGTCTTCTGGCGTCGGCCGCCGCCAGAAATATCACCTTGTACAATGAAAAACTGAGATCAGCGAAACAGGAAGCGGTATTGAAAGACGAACAGCCGGAAGAACCGCGGGAGGAAAATAATAAACCGCTTCCTTATATTGTTGTTGTCATTGACGAGTTGGCGGATTTGATGATGATGCTCGCCAATGAAATTGAAGGGGCCATTACCCGTCTGGCGCAATTGTCGCGTGCCGTCGGTATTCACATCGTTCTGGCGACTCAGCGTCCCTCTGTTGACGTGATTACAGGAGTGATCAAAGCCAACTTCCCCGCTCGAATCGCGTTTAAGGTGGCCTCGAAGGTGGACTCAAGGACAGTTTTGGATCTCAATGGAGCCGACAAGCTTCTTGGAAAAGGGGACATGCTTTTCCTAAAGCCGGGTTCCGTGAAACCGATACGAGCGCAAGGAGCTCTGGTTAGCGATACGGAGATTGAACGGCTGGTTTCCTTTTTAAAGAAGGAATGGCAGGCCGAGTTTAGCCAGGAGCTTCTGGAAGTTCAACAGCAGAGAGGGGGGCCTGGGGATTTGGGCAAAGACGATTTACTGGAGGAAGCCATTCGGGTTGTCCTGGAAACCGGACAGGCCTCCGCGTCCATTCTGCAGCGACGGCTGAGGGTCGGGTACACGCGGGCCGCGCGGCTGGTAGACATGATGGAACAAGAAAGTATCGTCGGCCCTTTCCGCGGGAGTAAAGCCCGTGAGATTTTAGTGAGCCGGGAGGAATTTGAAAGTAGAAACCAAGAACAAGAAAAGAAAGAGCAATGAAATCAGCGGCAAGTGAGATATTGAAAGAAACACGGGAGGCGAAAGGCCTTTCGCTAGAGGATGTCTCGGTGGCGACAAAGATCAACTCCCGCGTTTTAGGAGATATTGAGTCGGGCGCTTTTGAAAAACTTCCTGCCGAAGTGTACGTTAAGAGTTTTCTCAAGGAATACGCGGATTTTCTGGGACTAAACGCCCAGGAGGTTTTGTCTCGGTATCAACAAGCGCCCCCCTCCAGCAGGAAAAAACAGATTTCCGTTCCCAAAGAACAGGATGTTCCTCTGGCGGGGCCCCCGGCGGCAAAGAAGAGGAACAAACCGTTTCCCGTTCTCCCGGCCTTGATGGCGGTTGGCGGTATCGTTATTCTGATCGGTGGAGGGTACGCGGTGACCGCCATCAACCAGAGGATTAAAGAGTTAAAACAGGCAGGGCCGGTTTCTTTCCGTGGGATGGTGGATTCGCGGAGCGCTCCGCTTTTAATACCAAGGAACATTCCGCTGGAAGTGACCCTGCGGGCCGTTGAGCCGACGTGGGTACAGGTACGGGTGGATGATCAGATGGTTTTCCAAAACATCCTGGCAAAAGATAGTTTTGAAGTCTGGTACCCGAAACAGAAAGCCGAACTCTGGGTAGGGAATGCCGGAGGGGTCGAAATTTTGCTCAATAAGAAATTCTTGGGAAGTCCCGGTAAAAAAGGGCAGGTCATCAAAGGAATTGTGTTAAGCAGGGAAGGGATGAGAATCCTGTAAGAAACGGAAAGTGGAGAGTGGAAAGTGGAAAGTGAAAAAAACGGGAAGAAAACAAAAATAGGAATTATCAGTTTGGGTTGTCCGCGGACGCTGGTAGATTCAGAAGTCATGCTGGGTCATCTGGCTAAAGCCGGCTATGGCATGGCTAAAAGGACGGAAGAGTCGGATGTCTTGGTCATTAACACCTGCAGTTTCATTGAGGACGCCAAGCGCGAATCCGTTGAGACGATCTTACAGGCCATTTCACTCAAGAAAGAGGGAAAAATTCAGGCGGTCGTCGTATCGGGATGTCTGGCTCAGCGGTATCAAAAGGAACTGCTGGATCAACTGCCGGAGGTGGATTATTTTCTTGGCACAGGGGATTGTGAAGAGATTGTCACTGCTGTCGGCAAGAGTCTGGGGGGAAAGAAAGGCGCCGCCGTCGGCGTCCCCAATTACCTCTATAATCATATAACGCCGAGATTGATCTTAACCCCCTCGCATTACGCCTATGTCAAGATCTCCGAAGGGTGCGAGCACCACTGTACTTTCTGTGTGATCCCTCAGATGAAAGGGCCTCATCGAAGCAGAGAAATTCAATCGGTGGTTGAAGAAGTAAAACAATTGGCCGGGCGGGGAATCAAAGAACTTAATTTAGTCTCGCAGGACTCGTCCTCGTTTGGACGGGATCGTTACGGAGAAGTCCGGCTGCCCGAACTGCTTCGCCGTCTTTGTGAAGAGACTCCCGCGCAATGGCTGCGGCTGTTATACACTTATCCTTCCAATATCAGTGACGAGTTATTATCAGTGATGGCGGATTATCCGCAGATTTGCAAATACATGGACCTGCCTCTTCAGCACATCAACGATCGTATCCTCAAAAGCATGTCCCGGGATCAAATAACTCGGCGGGGCATTGAAGAACTTTTGAAGAAGATTAGGAAACAGGTCCCGGGAGTCGCTATTCGCACCGCTTTTATCGTCGGTTATCCAGGAGAAACAGAAGGGGAGTTCAAGGAGCTAATGGATTTTATCCAGGAAACTCAATTCGACCGGATGGGAGCGTTCATTTATTCCCAGGAAGAAGGGAGCCGGGCGGCGAAACTCCCGGATCAAATTCCTTTCGATCGTAAGAAAGAACGCTTCGAACGTCTTATGTCGTTACAACAGGAGATTGCTTCTCAGATGAACGCCCGTCTGCTGGGTCAAACAGTAAAGGTGATCATTGACGAGCCGTCACCGGATGATCCAAAAGTCTATTTAGGACGAACAGAATATGACGCGCCGGAGGTGGATGGACAGATTTATGTCAAGAGAAGGACTGTTTCCAAAAACGGAAAGTGGGAAGTGGAAAGTGGGAAGCGGGTAAGTCCGGGTGATTTTGTGAAAGTAAAAATTACCGATACGCTGGAGTACGATTTAGTCGGAGAAATTTGTGAATGACCCTTCCTAATTTTTTGACCCTTTCCAGGATCGCGCTTGCCTTTCTTTTGTGGCCGCTTCTTTTTTGGGATTTTCTATGGGCCAAACCGTTGGCGCTGGCAGTGTTCATCGCCGCTTCATTAACAGATTACTTCGACGGCCGGATTGCCAGAACCCAGAAGCAAATCAGCTCCTTTGGCGCCATTATGGACCCGATCGCAGACAAAGTTTTGGTTCTGACGACGTTTACCGGTTTCGCGCGGATGGGAATTTTGCCTGTATGGCTTGTGCTGGTGATTCTGGCTCGTGAAGTAACGGTGACGCTCCTTCGGCTCTGGGTGATCCGAAAGGGAGTTGTCATGCCGGCCCAGCGGGAAGGAAAGCAGAAAACCGTCAGCCAAATTGTCACGGCTCTTTACGTGCTGATCTTTCTTTCGGTGCGAAGCGTCAGCGATCGTTATTTCCCATTCTGGGGCCCAGGTCTGGATTCTTTCTTTTTGGCAAGCAGTTTCTTCCTTGGACTGTTAGCCGCGGCGTTCACTTTGATCTCAGGGATCGCCTGCCTCGTCGATTTTAAAAGAGCGCTGAAACGGACACATTCGTGAATACCGATAAGATAGCCGTTAGGATAGCGACGGTTTTTGGAGCCGGTTATGTTCCCGGCGCGCCGGGAACCGTCGGCAGCATCATCGGATTGATGTTGTACGTTCTGGCTTCGACTGCCGGCGGCGAATCGGCGGTCGCCACAGGGCTCGCCTGGCTGATCGTGTTCGCAGTGTGGAGCAGCGGGCAAGCCGCCCGGAAACTGGGTGAGAAAGATCCCGCCTGTATTGTCGTGGATGAAGTCGTGGGAATGTGGGTGGCTTTATTAGGGACTCACAGCCACGGCCCGATGCTCCTGGC
>JACOVV010000109.1 GCA_016177145.1 Candidatus Omnitrophota bacterium
GCCTGCGAGCTGGCCCAGCAGCTGGAGAGGGAGAATCGGCAGCGTCAGCGGGTCGAACAGGAGACTGTCCGTCAGGCGATCCAGAAAGTAAACGATCACGTTAATTTCCATGAACAGAAAGTGATCGTGGTGGAAGATGAACGATGGCATCCGGGAGTCATTGGGATTGTTGCCGCACGGCTGGTGGACCGGTTTTACCGTCCTTCCATCGTGATCGCGATGAAAGAGGGAAGAGGGAAGGGATCCGGGCGTTCGATCAAAAATTTTCATTTAGTGGAAGCGCTTCAACAGTGCCATCCGTCGCTGGAGGAGTTTGGAGGGCACAAACAGGCGGCCGGTCTTACGGTCACACAGGAAAAGCTGGCCAGCTTTAAAGACGAGTTTAACCGTGTCGCGCACCAACGGCTGAAACCGGAAGATTTAATCCCCGTGATCGAGGCCGACGCGGAAATCGCCCTCTCGGATTTGAGCCAGAAATTCTTTGAAGAACTGGAACTCTTGGCTCCCTATGGCTACGGGAATCCCCGTCCTCTTTTCTTCTCGAAATCGGTGCAGATGAAATCCAATCCAGAAGTGGTAGGAGCCAATACCTTGCGTTTCCGCGTCTCCGACGGCAGCAAAATATGCCAGGCGATTGGGTTTGGCAAGGGAGATCTTCTTTCCGATCTCCGGGGCATCTCAGTCCTTGATTTGGCGTTTACTCCCTCCCTCAATGAATGGCAGGGGGAGAAGTTCGCTGAACTGCGGATTGAAGATATTAAAATCAATCAGCCAGAGTAGCCAGTGCCTAGTTGGATTGGGCGGTTGCCGCGGCGGGTTTAAGCGCCAGAGGGGGCCGCTTTGCGGCCCCTGACTTCAGACATTGCGTGCAGACTCTCAGTCGCTGGACGATTCCCTGATACAATACCCTGACTCTCCGGATATTTGGAAGAAAACGTCTTTTGTTCTTACGGGTCGTCTTAATGCCGACGCCCCCCTTTTTGATCGCTAACCCTCTCAGGGCGTACGTCCGTCCCGCCGAAGGTCCTTTACCGCAAATCTCACAGATTCTTGCCATAATTAATACTCCTTTTCACGTAATGAATCTACCCCTTATACCATAGAGCGATGAGCTTTGCAAGTATGTTATAATAATCAACTCATGGACCTCACCCGCGAATCCGCCCAGTACGTCAAAGGGGTTGGGCCTCACCGGTTCAAATTGCTCAACCGATTAGGGATTCAAACGATTTGGGATCTTCTCACCTATTATCCCCGCCGATACGAAGACCGAAGCCAGTTTATCCCGATTGCCAGAACCAAAGTGGGAGAATTTCATACCATTAGAGGGGAAGTCTTGGTGTCCGGAGTCCGCCAGACCAAGACCCGTAAAATGTCCCTTTTTGAAATCGCCGTCAGCGATGGGAGCCGGATCATTTATGGTGTCTGGTTCAATCAGCCGTATCTGAAAGATTATTTTCGTGTAGGAGATAAAGTCATCCTTTACGGAAAAGTGGAAGTCTTCCAGCATTTGCAAATGAGCTCGCCGGAGTTTGAAATTCTGACCAACGATGAAGAGGATTCGCTCCACATGGGGAGGGTGGTCCCGATTTACCCGTTGACTCAAGGATTGACCCAGCGGCCGTTAAGAGGAATCATCTATCAAAGTTTGGAGCGGTATCTTCCTGACGTGAAAGACCCGATGCCCGGCGTTGTAGTGGAGCGTTATCACCCAATGGTTTTGGCGAGAGCGTTGCAAGAAGTCCATTTTCCTACAGACTTTACGCAGCTAAAACTGGCCCGAGAACGGATTATTTTTCAGGAGTTTTTCTTTTTGCAGATGGCGATCGCCCTGCGCCGCCGTCAGATTACCGTCAAAGAGGGAATTCGTCATCAGGTGGAAGGGAAATTGTTAAAGGACTTTTCGGAATCGCTCCCGTTCCAATGGACCGGCGCTCAAAAGAGAGTCATCGCAGAAATTGCCGCCGATCTTTCTTCTTCAAGGCCGATGAATCGTTTATTGGAGGGAGAAGTTGGGAGCGGCAAGACGCTGGTGGCGATTTATGCGCTCCTGATTGCGGTACAGGGAAAGTATCAGGGGGCGATGATGGCGCCGACCGAGATACTGGCGGAACAGCATTACAGGACGCTTCAGAAATGGTTGGCTCCGTTAAGAGAAAAAGGATGGGAGATTCGGGTAACGCTTTTGACCGGTGAGATTGCCGGCCCTCAGAAAAGCCAGGCTCTGGCGATGATTCAAATGGGACAGATTCACGTTGTGGTCGGGACTCACGCGCTCATCGAAGAGAACGTCCGGTTCCACCGGCTGGGATTGGCGGTGATTGATGAACAGCACCGTTTCGGGGTGGATCAAAGAGCTTCGCTCACGCGGAAAGGGAATCACCCGGATGTGCTGGTGATGACGGCGACGCCGATCCCAAGGACCCTGGCGATGACTGTCTATGGAGATTTGGATATCTCCATCCTCGACGAACTGCCGCCGGGGAGAAAACCGATTAAAAGCTACTGGGTTGAGGAAGAAAAAAGAGAAAGGGTGTACCGATTTATCCGTCAGAAAACGGAAGAGGGAAGGCAGGTCTATATCGTTTATCCTTTAATTGAAGAATCGGAGAAGGTGGATTTAAAGGCGGCGGTCAAGATGCACCGCCAATTGTCCAAAGAAATATTTCCCGATCTTAAAGTGGGTCTTCTTCATGGTAAAATGAAGTCTCTTGAAAAAGAGCGGGTCATGGAGGATTTCAGAGACGGGGTTTCGCAGATTCTTGTTTCAACCGTTGTGATTGAAGTAGGAATCGACGTCCCGAACGCCACCGTGATGGTGATTGAGCACCCGGAGCGGTTTGGATTGAGTCAGCTTCACCAATTGAGAGGAAGAATCGGCCGGGGTGAACACGAATCGTATTGTATTTTGATCGGTGGTGTAGGGGCGGGTTTTAAACCCGCCCCTACGGATGAGGTCAGAGATCGCCTATCTGCTTTCGTCGAGTTATCGGATGGATTCCGGATCGCGGAAAAGGATTTGGAAATTCGGGGGCCGGGAGAATTCTTAGGAACACGCCAGCACGGATTGCCGGAGTTAAAACTGGCGAATCTGATCCGGGATCAGGGAATCCTTGAACAGGCCAGGGGAGAAGCGCAACAATTACTGGAACAGGATTCGATGCTGGAAAAACCGGAAAACCGTCTTTTGCGGGGAGAATTGGAACGGCTCTACACAGGAAAATTTGAATGGGCGTTGGCGTGAAAATGAATGACGAACCCTGTAGGGGCGGGTTTAAAACCCGCCCCTACGTTGTGATCGGGCGGGCACAAGGCCCGCCCCTACA